>CATLDI010000005.1 GCA_949902805.1 uncultured Clostridiaceae bacterium | reverse complement strand
TATATCAAATCTATAATTTACTTTCTTTTATAATTTTTTCTATATTTTTTTGTACTTCGTCTGTTCCATCTATCCATATAATATTTTCATATTTTCTAAACCAAGTAAGTTGCCTTTTAGCATATCTTCTAGATTCCATTTTTATTTTTTCTACCATTTGTTTATATGATACTTTTCCTTCTAAGTATTCTACTACTTCTTTGTATCCTAAACCTTGCATCGCAGTTGGAAATTCTTTATATTTTTCATATATATTTTTTACTTCATTTACAAGTCCATTTTGTAGCATTATATCTACTCTTTTGTTTATTCTATTATAAAGAATTTCCCTATCCATATTTATTGCAAAAAGTTTATAGTCATATTCTGGTTCTTTTCGAGATTCACTGTCTAGCTGTGTTTTTGTTTTTCCTGTTTGATGATATAATTCTAATACTCTTAAAATTCTTTTTTGGTCGTTTGCACTTATCTTTTCCATTGCTTTAGGGTCTATTTTTACGGCCTTTTCATATAAGTTATTTAATCCTTTTTCTTGTGCTATTTGTTCTAATTCTCTTCTATAATTTAAGTCTGTTTCTATTTGCAAAAATTCTATTTCATAAATTAAAGCTTCAATATAAAGACCTGTTCCACCTACTATAATTGGAATTTTCCCTTTTTCTATTATTTCTTTTATAGCTTTTTTTGCTTTTATTTTATAATCTGCAACACTAAACCTTTCTTCTGGTGTTATAATGTCTAGCATATAATGCTTAACTCCTTGCATTTCTTCTTTCTCTGGCTTTGCCGTTCCTATGTTCATTTCTTTATATATTTGCATAGAATCTGCTGATATAATTTCACCATTTATTTTTTTTGCAAGTTCTATTGAAAGTGCTGTTTTTCCAGAAGCTGTTGGTCCTCCTATTACAATTACTTTTTCTTTTTGCATGTTTTTCTCCATTTTTTTCATTTTAATTATATACTTATAGTTAATTTACTATTAGGGCTTAATCGGTTTGAAATACCGAATTACGCCCTTAGATAAATTTTAATATTTCAGTCCTGCATTAATATTGTTGCTCATTTATTGCTATGTTATTTTCTATTGTTTCACTTATTGTATTGGTAATTGTTCTTAAAGTATTATTATATTCTTCTCTTTTTTGTATTTCTTCATTTGTTGTGTTCGTATTAGTTTCGTTTGTTACATTTGTAGTTATTTCATTTATTGTGTTTGTTGTTCCATTCAAATTGTTTTTTTGTTGTAAGTTTTCCTCTATTATTGAATTTATATTATTTTTCATATTTTTAAAATAGAAACATTCTCCTACTAAAATAATCACTCCTATAATACTTACTATAACTAATCTTTTTAGGAATTCTCCTTTTTCGATTTCTTCTAATTTCCATTTGTTGTATTTAACTGCTACAAATGGTACTAATATTATTACATTTACAGGAACAAATACATATGTTATAAAGTCTTTGGCTGTATCATTTATTTTGTTATCTATTCCAATGCCACTAATCCAATATGCAATTGAAACTACTATATAAATAATAGCAACACTTGCAACTATAAATATAATTTTATCTTTATTTAATAATTTTTTTATAAATTGGTAAACTAATGTAATTGCTATTACATTAGCTAATACTATCGCTAGCATAATAAATATATTCATCTTTTTCTCCTTCTCTTGGAAGTTGGAGGTTGGATTCCTAGGTAAACTCTCCGAAGGCTTTACCCCATTTCTAACTTCCAGCTTCTTATCTTCTTGAAAATTTCTTTTCTATGTCTGTTTTGCTCATTCTTATTGCTGTTGGTCTTCCGTGTGGACATGTGAATGGGTTTGGAAGTTTTAGTAGTTTTTCCATTAAACTGTCTACTTCCTCTTTTGTTAAGGCCATATTTGCTTTTACTGCTGCTTTGCACGCTACTGTTGCTATAAATTTTTCTTCTATTTCTTGTTTTGCTGTTCTTGCTACTGTGTTTATTTCATCTAATGTTTCTAAGAATAGTTCTTTTGTATCTAAGTCTATACATACATTTGGCACACCTGTTAATTTTATTGTATTTTCACCAAATTCTTCTAATGTGAATCCTGCTTTTCTAAACATGTCCATATTTTCGTTTGCGATATCCATTTCTTTATGTGTTAATGTTATTATGTCTGGAAGTAGCATTAGTTGTGAATCTTTTTGGTCTTCATTATAATAATTTTCTTTTATTCTTTCATACATTATTCTTTCATGTGCAGCATGTTGGTCTATTATATACATTTCTTTGTCTAACTCTACTATTATATATGTTGAAAAAGCAATTCCTATAAATTTATATTTTGGAGTATATTTTTCATTTTCCTTATCTTCAAATATTGATATTGCTTCTCCTGTTGTAACTTTTGCATCTTCAAATGTATCAATTTCTTCTTTTGGCATTTCTTCTTTTACTGGCATTGAACCAAATACAGATGTATACATTTCATCAAAGTTATTGCTTGGTCTCATTTTTATATTTTCTAATTGTTTTGCTTTTTCTATTACTTCTTGCATATTTATTACTTGTGTTTTTTCTATGTCTTCTAAATTAGAAGGCACTTTTGAAACTGTTTTTACTGTTTGAGTTTCTTCTGTTTGTGAGTCATGCAAAATTTTGTCTTGCTCTGTGGTATTCCTTACCGATTTAGGATCTACATCTGTTTCTAGAGTTTTATATTCTTCCTTATTCACTGTTAACTGGCTATCTTTTTGTTCTTCTTTTAAATCTTTATCATATTCTGTTTGTTCTTCTTCTATTCTTCCACCATTTTTATATGTTTCTACAGCTTTTTTCATTTCTGCCATTTTGCTCATTATACTTTCATATCCAGTAGTTGTATTTGATTTAGCACCAATATTAGTATTATTTTGTCTTTTTTCATATAGTTCTGCTATTACATTATTATCTATGGTTTCTAGTATTGTTTCTTGTCTTCTTTTAAATAGTCCACCATTATTATCTTCTTTTTCTATTACTTTTGTTTCTTCGTTGTTGTATTCCCTTTCTGGGTTTGATACCAAATCTCCTTTTAATAGGCTATCTTTTATTGCATGGTATACTGCTTTAAACACCTTGCTTTCTTCTTCAAACCTTACTTCTAATTTTGCTGGGTGTACGTTAACATCAACCTTTTGTGGATTCATTTCTAAGTTTAGAATTAAAAATCCAAATTTTCCTATTGTTATCATTCCTTTAAATGCTTGCTCTGCACTACTTGTTAGTACTTTATCTTTTATATATCTTTTATTTACAAAAAATAATTGGTTTGACCTATTTGAACGTGAAATAGATGGTTTACCTATTACACCACTTACTTTAATTCCTTCATATTCATAGTTTACATCTAATACATTTTCTGCTATTTCTTTTCCATATATGCTATATACAACTGCTTTTAATTCTCCATTTCCAGAAGTTTGTATAATTGTTTTTCCTGAGCTTATTAATTTTATTGCTATATGTGGGTTTACTAATGCTATTCTAGTCATAACGTCTTCTATATAGCCACCTTCTGTAAAATCTTTTTTTAAGAATTTGTATCTAACAGGTGTATTATAAAATAAGTTTTCAACTGTTATTGTAGTTCCTTTTGGGCATCCTATTTCTTGTTTAGAAACAACATTTCCTCCTTCTACTACAACTTCATAACCTGTTTCATTTTCTTCAGTTTTAGACTTCATTTCTACTTTTGCAATTGCTGCAATACTTGCCAGTGCCTCACCTCTGAACCCCATAGATTTAACTATTTCTAAGTCATCTGCTGACCTTATTTTACTTGTTGCGTGACGTTCAAATGCCATTTCCATATCATCTGGCATTATTCCTTTTCCGTTATCTGTTATACGGATATATGATATTCCTCCATTTTTTATTTCTACATTTATACTTGTTGCCCCTGCATCTATTGAATTTTCTACTAATTCTTTTACTACTGATGCTGGTCTTTCTATAACTTCTCCTGCTGCTATTTTATTTATTGTTAAGTCATCTAATAATACAATATTTCCCACGTTTTATTCCTCCGTTTTATTACTTTTAACCTTGTGAACAAATTATATCACTAAAATATTTATTTTGCATAGCCTTTTTTTAATTTTGTAACACTTTTTTTAATTTCGAATAGTATATACCATACGAAAGAACAATACAAAATCAATATAGGAGGTACTTAAAAATGGGAAATTGTTGCTTAGGTAATAGTGAAATTCTTTGGTTTATTATCCTATTCTTACTACTTTTCTGTGGTTGCGGCAATAACTGCGGATGCGGATGTAACAACTGTGGTTGCTAGTTTTCCTTAAATGAAGTTTTATACTTCTTAAAACATAATTTAAGTTTTAAAAAGTACTTTGAAAGGAGGGAAAAGTTATGCCAGAAAATAGAGGTTGCGGATGCGGATTCGGTGGATGTGATTGCATCTGGATTATAGTTATATTAATATTAATATTCTGTTGTTGTGGAAACAACAATGGCGGATGTGGATGTTGCTAATTTTTAAAACATACACATAAAATGTCGCAATTAGGGACTGTCCCTAATTGCGACGTTTTTAATTTATACCTGCTGTATATCCCGTAGAATACGCTATTTGAAGGTTAAAACCTCCTGTGTATGCATCTACATCTATTACTTCTCCCGCAAAATATAGCCCTTCTATTAGTTTAGATTCCATTGTTTTAGGATTTATTTCTTTCGTTGCTATTCCTCCTGCTGTTATTATTGCTTCTTCTATCCCTCTAAATCCTGATAGTGTTATTTTAAAATTCTTTAATAATTTTACTAATTCTATTCTTTCTTCTTTTGTAATAGAATTTACTTTTTTATTTTCATCTATTCTAAGTAATTTTATTACTGGCATAATTAGCTTTTGTGGTAGTAATTCATTTAAACTATTTTTTATTTCTTTATTTTTATTTGCTTCAAATTCTCTTAAAAATCTAGCCTTTAGTTTTTCTTCTGAAAGTGCAGGTTTTAAATCAATTTTTAATATTATTCTACCATCTTTTAATAGCTCTTCTATATTTTTATAGCGTAATAAATGACTACTTGCACTCAATATTGTTGGACCTGATATTCCAAAATGTGTAAATAGCATTTCTCCAAAATCTTCATATATCTTTTTATTTTTGCTATCGTCTATTATCTCTATTGCGACATTCCTTAAACTTAAGCCTTGCATACTTTTACATAAATTCAATGATGTTCCATATTCAGATTTATTAATACTTTCTTTTTCTATTCTATTATTATTTGATACTGTAATTGGAACTAAGGAAGGTTTTATTTTAGTAATTGTATGTCCTAATTCTTTTGCTATTTTATAACCATCTCCTGTTGAACCTGTCCCTGGGTAGCTTTTTCCTCCTGTTGCTAGTATAACTTTTTGTGCTTTTATTTTTTCTTTATTTTCTAATTCTACTCCTACTACCTTTAAATCCTCTACAATTACTCTATTTACTTTTACATTTAACTTTATTTTTACTTTGTTTTTTCTAAGTTCTTGCTCTAATGCATCTCTTACATCAATAGCTTTATCACTTGCTGGAAATATTCTATTTCCTCTTTCTTCCTTTACCTTTACTCCATTTTCTTTTAACATTTGAATTATATCTTTATTAGTAAAGTTTTCAAAACTACTGTATAAAAATCTACCATTTCCAGGAGTATTTTTAATAAACTCCTCCATATCTAAGGAACTCGTTATATTACATCTTCCTTTTCCTGTTATTAATAATTTTTTCCCTAACATATTATTTTTTTCTACTAATGTAACTTCATTATTTTCTTTTGCAGCTTTTATTGCTGCTATCATCCCAGCAGGCCCTCCGACCTATTACTACTACTTTCATATTTCTCCTTTCCGCACGCTAGGGACGGTCCTTTTCGTTCCGATTTCGGAACGCTAGGGACACTCCTTCATTTCAGTTATTCATTCTTCATTATTTATTAAATTTAAAAAGTGAGCACAGTAGTGTCAGTTTCTATGTAGTATTTCCTCAAGTAGTGTCATTACATCTAATTTGTTATTTCTTCCTTTCTACTATACAACTGATAATACTTTCCTTTTCTCTCTATCAATTCATCCAGTGTTACATATATTGAACCAATTGATATACTTCCTAACATATATAAGTATGCACTTAATATGAATATACAATGAGGTCCAAGTTTTACTATATTTTCTACTCCTATATTGTAATTTGTATCCATTCTTACTTTTTCTTTATGAAATTCATTGCTTTTAGCTAATACTTTTGCAAATTCTTTTTCTTCTTTTTCTTGCAAATTATTTAATTTTATAAATTTGGCATTATTAAAATTGTCATTCATTTCAGAATACAATTTTCTTTGCATTTCTATTTCTTTTTTTATTACAGCTTTTGACTTTTTGCAATATATTATTGAACTAATTATAATAAAGAATGATAAGAATATCATTATGCTAGATAGCCTAAAATCTACAATTATTAATTGACCTATTGCAAATATGATTATTAGTACTATATCTAAAATATATGTTAAAGGAACAGACTTGTTTGATAATGAATTAAAGATGTATGTCCCTAATGACAATTTTATTGTCAAAAAGCTCCGTCCCTATTGACACTATTCTAGCATCTGTATAGCCTTTAATACTCCTATCTTTCCATACTCATATGTAAGTCCTCCTTGCATAAATGCTACATATGGTGGGCGGATTGGGCCGTCGCATGAAAGTTCTATTGATGAGCCTTGGGTGAAGGCTCCTGCTGCCATTATTACTTTGTCGGTATAGCCTGGCATGTCCCATGGTTCTGGTACTGAACTTGATTCTATTGGTGAGCCCATTTGTATTCCTTGACAGTATTTTATTAGTTTTTCTGGTGCTCCAAATTCTATTGTTTGTACTATGTCGGCTCTTTTTTCATCATATTTTGGCTCTGTTTTATAACCTAATGTGTCTAACATTTTACTTACAAGTACTGCCGTTTTTAAGCTTGATGCTACTACACTTGGTGCGAAGAATAAGCCTTGCAGAATTGATTTGTTTATTCCTAGTGTTGGTCCTACTTCTTTTCCTTCTCCTGGTGCTGTTAGTCTTTCCCCTGCAAGTTCTATTAGATCTTTTCTTCCTACTATGTATGCCCCATTTGGTGCTATTCCTCCACCTAAGTTTTTAATTAGTGAGCCTACTGCTATATCGGCTCCTATTTCTATTGGCTCTACTTTTCCTACAAATTCACAGTAGCAGTTATCTACCATTATTATTACTTCTTTGTCAACTTCTCTTATTGCCTTTATTACTTTTTCTAATTGTTCTATGGTTATACTTTTTCTTGTGCTATATCCTTTTGAACGTTGTATTTCTATTAGTTTTACTTTGCCTTCTTGTAATCTTTTTTGTATTTCTTCGTAATCAAAATCGTTATTTACTAAATCTATTTGGTCATAATTTACATTATAAGATTTTAGTGAACTTGGGTTTTCTTTTATTCCTATTACTTCGTGAAGTGTATCGTATGGAGTACCTGTAATACTAAGAAGTGTATCTCCTGGCCTTAAAAATGCAAATAGTGCTACTGTTAGTGCATGTGTCCCTGAAATGAATTGGCTTCTTACTAAGCTATCTTCTGCTTTAAAAATTTCGCTATATACTTTTTCTATTGCTTCTCTTCCTACATCTGAATATCCATAACCTGTTGTACTATTAAAATGAATATCTGATATATTATTATTTTGAAATGCTTTTAATACTTTTAGGGAATTATATTCGCAAACATTATCTATTTGTTTAAATACATTTTCCACATCTTGTTCTGATTTTGTGCATAAATTTTCTATTTTTTCACTTATTCCAAATTGTTCGTACATTTTTTTATTCCTCTTTTCTTGAATTAAACTATTAATATTATAGCACTACATCATAACATTTTCAATATAAAAGAATGACGGTTTTTACTATTTTATATTTACTATTCATAGCCTTTGTTTATTTAGCAGCGTGAAGTAAGTAATATATTTTATTTTGTAATTAAGTCCTGACAGCCCACCTACGGCAGTTGAGTACCCCTTGTCTTGGAGGGCGAAATGGAAAAATAAAATATATTACTTACTGGGAGCGGATTTTAATAGCAGTACTATGAATCGTAACATTTTATAATCATTATTGAATTTTTTTATTAAATTTTGCTTGTTTTTTGTAAATTTATATAGTAGACTATGATTATAGAAAATTAGAATATAATTTTGTGAGGTGTATTATGGAAGAGAAAAAGAATAAAAAAATAGAGATAGTTTCTGGTGGTAATGATTTAAATATTTCTCCTGTTTATGACCATATTGATATTGAAAAACCTAAAGAGAAAAAGGAAAAGAAAAATATTGTTATTCCTCAAGAAAAAAAGAAATAAAATGGATGTACTCTTGCATCCATTTTATTTTTATATTTTTTTATATACTGTTTTTGAAACGTTTTCAAGTTATATATTATTCTTCATCATTTTCGTCAAATACATCTCCACAGTTTGCACAGAATTTAGGTGGCTGCGTTTTATCTTCTGGTTCCCAACCACATTTATTGCATTTATATGTTGCTGGTTTCTTGCTTCCACATTCTGTACAGAATTTTCCTGTATTTTTTGCTCCACATTTACATGTCCATTCCTTTGAAGTTTGTTCTTTATTTTCTGATTTAGTTTCTTTTTCTTCTTCACTAGTATTTTCGGCTTGTGCAACGCCATTTTTGTTTTCTTCTGCATCCATTGAAAATAAAGTGTTTGCATCTATTCCTCCTGCTTTACTTGCCATATTCATTCCTGCAAATGCAAACATTGGACCTGTGGCTGTGTTTGAAGCTGCACTTTTCATTGCTTCTGCTTGTGCTTCTACTATTGTTGCTGCTGCCATTTTTGGATTTCCAATAACTGCTCTTCTTTGAAGTTCTTTTATCATGTTTTCATCTTCTTCAGATGCATTTACTGAGTTTACTCCTATTGAAACAATTTCAACTCCTCTTGTTTCTTTCCATTTTTTTGATAAAATTTCATTTAATGCTTCTGCAAATTCCATTGTATGTCCTGGAAGACTACTATACCTTACTCCCATTTCTGAAACTTTTGCAAATGCTGGTTGAAGTGCTGTTAAAAGTTCTGTTTTTAATTGACTTTCTATTGTTTCTTTTATGTATTTATCTTGTACATTTCCACATACATTTGTGTAGAATAACATTGGGTCTACTATTTTGTATGAATATTCTCCATTACAACGAATAGCTATATCTACATCTAGCCCTATATTTTTGTCTACTACTCTAAAAGGTACTGGGCTTGGTGTTCCATATTTGTTTCCAACTATTTCTTTTGTATTAAAATAGTATACTCTTTGGTCATTTGCTACTCCTCCACCTGTTGGAAAACGTTTTCCTATTGTTTTAAATGTGTTTATTATTCCTTTTCCTAATCCCCCTACAAAAATACTAGGTTCTGTATCATTATTATATATGAATTCTCCTGCTTCCGCACAAATGTCAACTACTTTTCCTTGTTCTACAATTATCATACATTGCCCTTCATTTACTGCTATGACTGAACCATTTGAAATTATATTATCTGTGCCCTTTGTATTTGAGCTTCCTTCTGTTACTCTTTTCTTTCCCTTTACTACCAATACATTTGCCTCTAAGCTATCACAATAAAAATACTCTTTCCATTGGTCTGCTAGAGTTGTTTTTATAGCTTCACTACCTGCTTTTATTAATCCCATATTATCTCTTCCTTTCGTGTTTAGTTAATTATATAATATCAAAGATACTAAAAATACGCAACTATTTTATAAATTTTTAATTTCTTCTTTTCTTAATTCAGTTATTTCTATTATTGTATTTATATCCATATTTTTATCTTTCATATTTTTAGCTATTTCTAATTGTTTTTCTTTTTTGCATATCCTACTTCACTTGCTCTATCCATTTTCCTTCTAGTCATTGCATTCTTTTTATTTCTTCGTCCCCTGTTAAATATGTCATTTCGCTTCTCGCTTTTTTGTGTTTGTTCTATATAATATCTTTATTATATCAATTCCTATTTTTATATACGAGTATTTGATATACCTTTCTTATAAATATTTTCTATATAGTTTAATTAGTGCTTTATTTTACAATTATTCTATTCCTCCTTACTTTATATTTTTAATTGAATTGCTACCTTATTTTTGACTTTTTATGTTTATTATTGTATAATATCGTTATATATGTAGTTGTAGGTACTTTTACTATAAACAATTTTAAGGAGGACTTTTATATGAAAACAGAAGTAATTATTGTACCAAAAGACAAATGCCCATTGTATGTTCTTGCAGAAATGGGAGAAAAAACTTATGGAGTTGGAATACTCTTTAGTGTTATGGCATTAAATAAGTTAATGAAAACAGCAAATCGGTATGAGGAATTAGATTCTACAGCATATCTTCTTTCGTGGAATGCTACCGATGAATTTCCTCAAACTACTATTATCGTTGTAAGTGAACCATCAGATATTCCGCATGTTACACAATACCGAGCTATTTACATCCATGCTGATGATATCTGTTTCCGTCGTCAGTGGGATGATCGAACTGTCGATTATTTCCTTACAATGGAAGAATAATTTGTTCACAAAAATAGAGCCAAATGTTAATTTACATTGGCTCTGTTTTTATATCTGAGTTTAAAAATTAAATATATTCTATGTAATAACTCCCTAAATTCAATTTCTAACTTTCAACCTCTAACTTCTATCTAAAATACCTACTTGTTCCCTCCAATTTTTCAAATTCCTTCTGCCTTAAAACTTCATATACTACAATTGCCACAGAATTTGATAAATTTAGGCTTCGTAATGTTGGAAGCATTGGTATTCTTATTGTTTTTTCTATATATTTTTGCAGGATATCTTCTGGAAGTCCTTTTGTTTCTTTTCCAAATAGTAAAAATACTTCATCTAAATTTGAATAATTCTCATCTGAATAACAGTTTTGCCCTTTTGTTGTTACAAAAAACATATTATTTTCTTTTGGTTTGTATTTTTCTAAGAATGCTTCAAATGACTTATGATTTTCTATTTCTAACTTATCCCAATAATCCAAACCTGCTCTTTTTAAGGTTTTGTCTGTTATTTCAAAACCTAGCGGTTCTACTAAATGTAATTTTGCTCCTGTTGCTGCACATGTTCTTGCTATATTTCCTGTATTTTGTGGTATTTCTGGTTCTACCATAACTATGTTTATTTTCATTTTTCTTACCCTCTCTATTTATTTTTATTATTAGATATGCACTCTTTATTTTTCACTATTAACTATATTTTTGGCATAGTGTTGCTATGTTCTACGATGTATTACCTTAAACAGTGCCCCTACTTCCAAACCCTATGTATGTTTTCTTTTTCCTTTTCTTTTAGGCATTTAAACATATCTATGTGTAGTCTATTACATACAGATGCTAACACATATAAACAGTCTGATACTTCACTTTCTATTGAGTCATAGCTATATTGTTTATTTACATCTGTACTCATTTTTGTTGCATTTTTTCTAATTGATTTTGCAAGTTCTCCTATTTCTTCTGTTAGTAATAACATCCTTTCTTCAATAGGTTGACCTTCAAATCCTCTTACTGTGTTTACTGCTTTTATATATTGTTGTACTTCTCTT
This sequence comes from uncultured Clostridiaceae bacterium, assembly GCA_949902805.1. Lineage (GTDB taxonomy): Bacteria > Bacillota > Clostridia > TANB77 > CAG-508 > UMGS1663. The sequence goes on along the minus strand of CATLDI010000005.1, from coordinate 37,333 downwards.
AAGCTATCTGTTTCTTGTAGATTTTCCCATAGTACTTGTTGTTTGTTTTCTTTATTTTTATCTTCTACTTCATTACCTACTTCTTCCTCAACTTCTACTAAATATAATTTTTCTTCAAATCCACCTTTTTTTGCTTTCTTCTCTAAACGTACTTTTTCTATTTCTTCATTTTTTAAGTTATAACTTTTCTTAATTGCCTCTACTACTTCTATTAAGTCCGCCATTTCTTCTGTGCTATGGTCTACTATAAATTCGTTTGCTTCTTCTAATAATTTCTTATCTAACTCTTTTTTATATTCTTCTTCATTTAATACATGATAATCGCATCTTTTTCCTAATAATTCTATCTCTTGTGGTATTTTATCTCTTACTAATTTATTATATTTATAAATCATCTCTTTTCCCTCCATGACTTGCATTATATTCTATAAAAATAAAAAAGTCAATATTTTTTACGAATTTTTGTTTGACATTTTTGATTTATCATGTTATATTATTAATGCAAACATTTGAGTGTAGGAAAGAGGGCTAATTTTATGGATATATTAGAAAAACTAACAATACTTGCTGACTCAGCAAAATATGATGCTTCTTGTAGTTCTTCAGGAAGCAGGCGTACGAATACAAAAGGAGGAATTGGAAATGGAGATGTTTCTGGCATTTGCCATAGTTGGGGTGCTGATGGCAGGTGTATTTCTCTTCTTAAAATTTTGATGAGTAACGCATGTATTTATGATTGTAAGTATTGTATTAATAGATGTAGTAATAATGTAAAAAGAGCTACTTTCACTCCAAGAGAAATTGCTGATTTAACAATCCAGTTTTATAAACGTAATTATATAGAGGGTCTATTCTTAAGCTCTGCTGTTATAAAAAATCCTGACTTTACTATGGAAAGATTATATCAAACTGTACTTATTCTAAGAAAAGAATACAAATTCAATCGGTTACATTCATGTAAAAACTATTCCACGGTTCAAGTAAAGAACTGATTGATAAATTAGGTGTTTTAGTTGATAGAACTAGTATTAATATTGAGCTACCTTCTAATGATAGTTTAAAATTACTAGCCCCTCAAAAAGAAAAGGCTGGCATTGTTACCCCAATGAAATACATTTCTCAAAATATTGCAATTTCTAAACAAGAAAAGTCAATATATAAAGAAAAATTTGTACCTGCTGGGCAAACAACTCAATTAATTGTAGGTGCAACACCTGAAACAGACTTAAAAATTATGAAGTTATCTGAAAGTCTATATAATAGCCTAGATTTAAAACGTGTATATTATTCTGCTTATGTATCAGTTAATAATGATGAAAACTTGCCTGCTTTGGAAGCTCCACCACTTCTTCGTGAAAATAGGTTATACCAGGCAGATTGGCTTTTACGTTTTTATGGTTTTAAAATTGATGATTTATTAGATGAGAGTCACCCTAATTTTCATACTTTACTAGACCCTAAGTGTGACTGGGCACTTCGCCATTTAGAAAACTTCCCTGTTGAAATAAATAAGGCAGACTATAATACACTTCTAAAAGTTCCTGGTATTGGTGTTATTTCAGCCAAACGTATTATTACTGCTAGAAGAGAATTTAATTTAAACTTTGAAAACTTAAAAAAGCTTGGAATTGTGCTTAAACGTGCTCGCTATTTTATTACATGTAATGGAAAATATTTTGATCCTATTAAAAGTTTTAATCATAACTTCATTTCTGAAAATTTACTTTTTTTAGAAAGATTATCCACACATCAATCAAGTTATGTGCAAACTTCTTTATTTGATACCTTACCTAAAGCACAAGAACTTTCTTATAATTTCGATAAACTTTTACCTACAAAGGAGGATAAACAAAAATGTTTAACGGGAATGTTATAAATAAAACATATGTATATGATGGCACTTTTGAAGGCCTTCTTAGTATGGTTTTTGATTGTTATATTAAAAAAGTAATTCCTTTAAGGATTGTTTCTAAAAACGAATTAGAAATTAATTTTTTAGATACTATAGAAGAAATAAAAACAGATAATATAAAAGCTAAAAGAATTTTTGATGGAATAGCAAAAAACATTTCTTATGATACCTTATATAATAGTTATTATGCATTTCTTTCAGATGGAAATGAAAAAGAACTAAATATTTTAAAATATATTTTAAATGGTTTTGTAATTGGCCCTAAAATAAATACTATGCTTTCTATTGATTTTGTTTTTGCAGTATGTTCTATGCGTAAAAGATTGTTAGGAGAATCTCACCGTTTTAAACGGTTTACTCCGTTTTTCTGAAATTGACAACAACTTATTTTATGCATCTATTCACCCAGATAATAATATAATAGAAAATTTAGGTCAACATTTTATTCGAAGGCTTCCTTCTCAAAATTTTGTTATACATGATAAAAATAGAAATATTGCATTTTTATATAATACTAAGGAATACCAAATTATTGATAGCACTTCACTTAACGTTCCTGATATTTCAGAAGAAGAAAAAAAATACCAAGAATTATGGACAGCATTTTTTAAAACAATTGCTATTAAAGAAAGAACTAATTCAAGACTTCAAATGCAGTATATGCCTAAAAAATATTGGGAGGATTTAGTTGAACTTAAAGTAACAATTAATATATAACTTTATTTTATATTAATTAACAAATAAACTTTTCAGCACTTATCGAAATTACTTATGTATGCAATTCTATAAATTATTAAAAGTTTTTTCTATTTATATTTGATATTAATAAATTAGTCATAAATAAAAGTATGCACAGGAATAGTAATTCCTGTGCATTAATAGATTTTGTTTAAAATTAATACCTTGCATATCTTACAAAGAACGAACGTATTTCATCTTGTAGCTCTTCGGAAAGCTTAATACTGTAAATTTCATTTACCAACCATAATTTGTATTCATCTGATTTTTCTGCAACATATCGATTGTTTTTATTTACAATTCTATACACATTTATTTCTAAGTTGTTTTTCTTTTTGTTATACTTAGATAAATACAGTAAATCGCCTGCTGCATAGTCCTGTGTTTTTATTAGCTTTCCATTTCTTTCTACATTTATGTAGTTAGCGTAGTTATTGCTGTTTTGAACTCTTATCCACCTCTTTTCAAGGATAATTTCTTGTTCACCACTTTTTTCTACTGTTTTTGTTTTGTCCTTCTTTTCTTCTTTTTCACCTCTTAATAAGCTTTCTGCCTTTTTCTTTACTTCTTTAGGAAACTTGTTTGTTGTCAAACTTTCTATTGTTTTTAGTTCTTCTTTTGCGCTTCTTATTTCTATAGCATACATAGAAGGAGTAACTTCAACTATTTTATATTCTACTATTATCACATTTTCATTTTTCTTTTTCATTCTGAAAATGTGATCTCCTACTTCAAGCTTTATTTTTTTTGCAGAATTAGCATTTATAGATATTCCATTCCTGATTACCAAATTGAATTTGTTTAGATTTCCATTAGTAATATATAAGTTATCGTCTTCTATTTCGACCCCTTTTATATTTACTCTTTGGAATTTTCTTTTTTCTTTTAATTTTTCTTTTTCAACGTTAGCGTTATCTGTCGCTACCTTTTTCTTTACAATGTTGGTATTATTTACTGCTACCGCCTTTTCTTCTTCATCTCTCTTTGGAAAAACATATGGAATATTATATGCCTTTGCTGTATTGCACAGGTTATTATCACAAGTAAGAATTATAACGTTTCTATGACTCTTGCAGTAATCAATAATATTATCGTCTTGATATTTGTATTTTACATAGCCATTTATACATTCATATTTTCCACTTTCTTTGTATCTGTTTTCCTGTTTTTCATAACCTGCTATACATTCATACTTTTCGCTATTTTCATCCATTCTACTCTCTCTGCAAACTTTTTTTATGTTCTCTCCAAAACTTCCCCCGTCATTTTTATGAGCATCTAACTCTTTTATAGTTCCAGTTAGAAGTATTACTTTGGAAGCTTCTTCTATAATTTGCATAGCCTCACTTGAATGTAAAGCACAAGTATCTAAAATGTAAGTCCGTTCCTTAATTTTTACTTCTTTGCTATTTAGTACTTCTCGTATTCTTTTTAAAAACTTCATATTGTTAATCCTCCTTTTGATTATTGACTAAATAGTATAATTTCAAACAACCTCTACCCTCCTTTTTTTATCAATTTTGATATCATTAATATACTATCAATAATACTATTATAACATGGATTAACATAATTGTAAACCTGCTATCTAACATTTCTGTAATATTAATATTTTTGCTAAAAATTCCATTGAAAAAATTTATTCTATATGTTAATATAAGTTTGTACTAGTAAAGGAGGTTTTATATATGGAATTTAAACAGTGGGAAAATTTTAACAAAATTGGTGAATGGACTAAAGAAATTGATGTTAGAGGGTTCATTCAGGCAAACTACACTCCATATGAAGGTGATGATTCTTTTTTAGCAAATGCTACCCAAAGAACTACTAAATTATGGAATGAAGTTTTAGAACTTTATAAAAAAGAAAGAGAAAATGGTGTATTAGATGTTGATACTAAAACTCCATCAGCTGTAAATGCATATGATGCAGGTTACATTAATAGAGAATTAGAACAAATTGTAGGTCTTCAAACAGACGCACCTTTAAAAAGAGCTATTATGCCAAATGGTGGTATTAAAATAGTTGAAAAATCTTGTGAATCTTATGGTTACAAAGTAGATGAAGAAACTGACTATATTTATAATAATTTAAGAAGAACTCATAATGATGGTGTATTTAGTGTATACACACCAGATATTAGAGCTGCTAGAAGCTCACACTTAATAACAGGTCTTCCAGATGGATATGGTCGTGGAAGAATTATAGGTGATTATAGACGTACCTGCTTATATGGTGTTGATGCTCTTATAGCTGAGAAGAAACAAGAATTAGATGTTTTAAATGTAGATGAATTTACTGAAAGTGTTATTCGTGAACGTGAAGAAATTCATGACCAAATAGTAGCTTTAGAAGACTTAAAGAAAATGGCTGCAAAATATGGTTTTGATATATCTGTTCCAGCTGCAAATGCCAAAGAAGCTGTTCAATGGTTATACTTTGGTTACCTTGCTGCAACAAAAGACCAAAATGGTGCTGCTATGAGTTTAGGTAGAACTTCTACTTTCTTAGATATTTATATTGAAAGAGATTTAAAAAACGGAAGTTTAACTGAGGAAGAAGCACAAGAATTAATGGATCACTTTGTTATGAAATTACGTATGATTCGTTTCTTACGTGCTCCAGAATATAATGAATTATTTAGTGGAGACCCAGTTTGGGTAACAGAAAGCATTGGTGGTATGGGAGTTGATGGAAGAACTTTAGTTACTAAAAACTCTTACAGAATGCTTCATACATTAGTTAACTTAGGACCTGCTCCAGAACCAAACTTAACAGTTTTATGGTCAAAAGATTTACCAGAAAACTTCAAAAAATACACATCAAAAATATCAATTCAAACATCTTCTATTCAATATGAAAATGATGACTTAATGAGAACTACTGTTGGAGATGACTATGGAATTGCTTGTTGTGTATCTGCAATGAAAATTGGTAAACAAATGCAATTTTTCGGTGCAAGAGCTAACTTAGCAAAAGCTTTACTTTATGCTATTAATGGTGGTAGAGATGAAAATAGTGGAAAACAAATTACACCTAAGTTTGAACCTATAACTTCTGAATACTTAAATTATGAAGAAGTTACTGAAAAATTTGATAATATGATGGATTATGTAGCAAAAATTTATATTAAAGCATTAAATGCTATTCACTATATGCATGACAAATATTCATATGAAGCATTAGAGATGGCTCTACATGATAAAGAAATATTAAGAACAATGGCATGTGGAATTGCTGGACTTTCAGTAGTAGCTGATTCACTTTCTGCAATAAAATATGCAAAAGTAAAAGTTATTCGTGATGAAACTGGTTTAGCAGTAGACTATGAAATAGAAGGAGATTTTCCAAAATACGGAAATGATGATGACCGTGTAGATGAAATTGCTGTAGATGTTGTAAAAACATTCTTACGTAAGTTACAAAAACATGTTACTTACAGAAATTCAAAACACACATTATCAGTACTTACTATTACATCAAACGTAGTTTATGGAAAAGCAACAGGAAACACACCAGATGGAAGAAGAGCTGGAGTTCCATTTGGACCAGGTGCAAACCCATTACATGGTAGAGATACAAATGGAGCAGTTGCAGTAATGAACACAATTGCAAAATTACCATATGAATATTCTGAAGATGGAATTTCATACACATTCTCAATTACACCAGGAACACTTGGAAAAGAATTAGATACTCAAGTAGATAACTTAGTAAGTTTATTAGATGGATACTTTAAACAAACTGGACACCACATAAATGTTAACGTATTTGATAGAGCCTTACTAGAGGACGCAATGGAACACCCAGAAAAATATCCACAACTAACAATTCGTGTTTCAGGTTATGCAGTTAACTTTATTAAATTAACTAGGGAACAACAATTGGATGTTATTAATAGGACTATACATGAGAAATTTTAAATTAGAAGTTGGAGATTGGAAATTGGAAGTTAAATCTTGGTAACTTCTTTGAAGAAATTAATACAATTTATAATATAAAAAAATTTAAAGGTGACAATTTGTCACCTTTAAATTTTTTTAGAACTTTCTTCCGCATCTTCCACATCTTACACATACACAGCCATATGAATCGCTATTGCAACAATTTCTACTTGGTCGCATATCGCTTCTGTGAAATCCACTATGGCCATCTTCTTTCTTATCCCTTTTCTTTGTTTTAAACGCATATTTAACCTCCTTATAACAAATTATTGTTTTTAGGTTACTCTATATAAATATTATTTATATCAACATAATTTTATTAGAATTTCAAGACATTTTGCTTATTTTCTCTAAATATTCCATATCTTTTATTTTAGATATTGCGAAACATTTCTTGCCTAAGTCTTTTAGTGAGGCACCTATATGGTATAATTCTTTGTTATCGATGACTATAAATCTATCGTGGAATTTATCTGTTTTGGCTACTTTTAAAGTAGGATATTCTTTATTGAATTTTTGTATATCTAGTTTTGTTATATTGCTGTTTTCTGATGTTAGTATTACTACTTCTACGTTTTTGTTTTTCTTTGTAAGCATTTTTAATATTGTGTCATCTATGTAATTATCTATAATTAATATTTTATTTTGAGCTGTTTTTATGATGTCTATTATTAGACTATAGCTATCGTATATTTGTCCGTTAAAGAAAATTTGTTGTTTAAATTCTTCATTCTTATTTCTTTGCAGTTCGTCAAATACTTCACCAAATTTTTTGTCGTGTTCTAACATTTTGTATTCCATTGTTGTTAGTCTTTTAAATAATTGTGCATTATTTAGTATAAACTTTCGCATTTCTACGAATGTATCAATAATTTTTATACTAACATTAATAGCAACTCTGCTTTTTAATATTCCTGCAAGCATTGTTATTCCATGCTCTGTAAAAACATATGGCAAATATTTACGATGTTGACCTCTACCTTTTAAGGTGAAAAATTTGCACCTTAAAGCTTCATATTCATCTTCTGTTAATTGAAAGCAATAATACTCTGGAAATCTATCTATATTGTTTTTGACATTTCTATTAATATCCTTAGTTTCATATTCAAATAACCTTGCTACATCACTATCTAACATTACTTGCTTTCCTCTAATTGTATAAATTAAATTTCTAATATTTTCTGTTCCATATTTTACTACATTTAATTCTTCGTTTACTGGTGCAATATTATTTTCTTCATTCATAATTATTACATCCTATTTCAAAGTTTCACTTATTATAGAACGTTTGTTTTTGTTTGTCAATATTTTATTCTTATTTTTGTTGAATTTTGTATTTTTTTATAGTACAATTAAGTCATAATTTATTAGGAGGATGTTATGAAGGCGCGTATTCATTCATTTGAGAGTTTAGGAGCAGTTGATGGTCCTGGAGTTCGCTTTGTTATTTTTATGCAAGGTTGCTCTTTAAAGTGTAAATATTGTCAAAATAGGGATACTTGGGATATTCATGGTGGCGAGGAATATTCAGTAAATGAAATATTAGAAAAAATTTTACGATATAAAAATTATATTATGCCTAATGGCGGTGTTACTATTAGTGGCGGTGAACCTTTACTTCAGGCTAAATTTTTAATAGAGTTATTTACTAAATTAAAAGAACACAATATACACACTTGTATTGATACTTCTGGCTCTTTCGATTTGACTTTTGATATTAAGAAATTGATAAATTTAACAGATTTATTTTTATTAGATATTAAATGTATAAATGACGAAAAATGTATAGAGTTAACTGGAGTTTCAAATATAAAAGAACTTAACTTTGCAAAATATTTAAGTGATAACAATAAACCTTTATGGATTAGGCAGGTTTTAGTACCTGGAATTACTGATGATAAGCAAGATTTACGTAAGCTTAAAAAGTTTATTTCTAGCTTAAAAACAGTAGAAAATGTAGAAATTCTTCCTTATCATGATTTAGGTAAATTTAAGTGGGAAAAGCTTGGATGTATATATCCTTTAGAGGGATGTAGAACTGCAAGTAGTGAAGATGTAAAAAAAGCTAAGAATATATTTGGAATATAAAAGTAAAGGTTCCAAATTGGAGCCTTTACTTTTTATTTTTATGTGCTGGTTTTAGTAATTATACTATTTACAATTTCAGATATATCTTTCATTACGTCTCTTGACCAATAGTCGTATTCATTTGTTAGTACATTAAAGAATTCTTCTTTCATGTTAAGTTTTAAAATTTCTAATAATTCACTTTCAAAATAGAAAATCTCATTTTTCTCTAAGTATTTTTGTATTTCTTGCATAAATTCTTTTTTCCATATTTGTAGCATATCATTTTTGTTTTCTCTTTTTGCTATGATTTCAAGTGTAAGTAATCCATACATATATGGAAAATAATTTTCAATATAAAACCGTCACCATCTATCACCCATTTTTTTACCTCCTAGCAATTTGCTTATCTTATTCTTATTGTTAGTAATTTTTATCGAATATTCTATTCGTCGTTTATGGGAATTTATTAAATTTTATATGTATATTTTATACTGTTTTAGTCTTCAAGTACTTCTTCTAGTTGCTCTCCTTCTTTTGTATCAAAATAATCCTTTTTACTTTCGCCTTTAACACGAACTCCAACTCTTAAAACAATATCATGAAATTTTGGAATATATAGTTCTAATTCTTTACCTATAAAATCATTGTTCTTTAATTTCTCTATTTTCATATCAATTTCACTTTCTGAATCCTTTGGGAAGTTTATTTTTAGTTCTCTTTTAATTCTTTTCCATATATGTTCACTTTCTAAATTCAAGAAATCTTGTATCTGTTCTTGTAGATTTTCATCCTCTGTTTTATAACTTTTAAAAAATTCCTTCATTTCTAAATAGTTACCCAACATTACATCTGTATTTGTATATTGAAAGGCATATAATGGGCTAGATTTTATATCAAATGTTTCCCTAGCATAACTGTTCTTCTCTTCAAGTATAGAAACTATTTGTTTTGGCACTTGTTCATACTCATCAAGTTTTGCAAAATATTCCATTGTATCCTCTTCATCACTTCCTACTTGAAAATAGAATGGTTTATTCATTATGTTTGGCTCTACTAATTCTTCTCGCATATTTATAAATATTGGAATTACAAAGTTTGGTATTATTTCAAGCATATTTAGTACCCCAATTAATTTAAAACCTGAATCGAACTTACTTGACTTGCTTTCACATATCCGTTTCATTTTTCTTTCATATTCAATTTGAATTCTTTTAAGCATACTTTCTGATATTCTCTCATTCATCATAATATTTCCTCCTTGTCAATTGACTAAGTTTGAGTTATTAATATTTACTATAATAAATTTTAATGAATTTTATCATAATCTTCCTATATTTTCAAGCAAAAATTAGCTTTTTCATTCAAGTATCTGCATTTTGTATCTAATGTTTAAGGTTAAAATTTCACCTCAAACATTTAAACTGGTTGCAAATTACAACCAGTTATTCTTTTTCTTTATTATAAAATTAAATCTATTACTATTCCACAAATTACTCCTATTCCATATAACAACCCTAATATTTTCAAATTTTCTTTTACATTTTTATTTACTCTAAATAATATCAAAATTCCAATTCCTGAACCTACTAGTAAACCTCCTATCATTGAGCCTATGCTTATTACATTTTCTAGGTATAGCTGTGTTAGTATTACAGAACCTGCGCAGTTTGGAATTAGCCCTACTATTCCTGCTATTATTGGCCCTATTATAGGCATATTTAATATTAAGTTTGATAGGTTTTCTTCTCCAAAGAAATGTATTATTATATTTAGTATGAAAGTTATTATTATAATAAATAAGAATATATTTAGTGTATGCGTTATTGAAGATTTTATTATTCCTCCTTCTTCACAGTGGCAATGTTCGTGCTCACATATATGACCTATTTCTTCTTCAATTTCTTCTTTCTTATTTTCTAGTTGCTTTTTCTTTTTATTTATAGCTTGTCCTATGAAATCTATTACAAAACCTGATATAATTCCTATAATTAGTTTTATTGCAAGTATTTTTAGTATTATTCCTATGCTCACATTTTCAGAAATTAATACTGGAAGCATTTCGTCTGAGGTTGATAGAAATATTGCTATTAATGTTCCTAGTGTAATTACTCTTCCTGCATATAAATTACTTGCAGCTGCTGAAAAACCACATTGGGGGAATATTCCTAAAATAGCTCCCCATAAAGGACCTAATTTTCCTGATTTCTGTATTATATTTTTTGTTTTTTCCCCTGTTTTGTGTTCTAAATATTCCATTATTAGGTATGTAATAAATAGAAATGGAAGTAAACGCAAACCATCTATTAGGGTATCTTGTATTATTTCTAACATTTTTATTTCTCGCTTTCTTTAAATGGAAGTTTGAAGTTGGATACTTTAACTTGAAACTTTATCTTCTTTTTAATTTATTGTTTATTTTACTATATTTATTTTTATTTTTCAACTGTTTTTAGTTTTATATTAAACTCTGTTGGTTTCCGATTGGGGACAGTTCCTAATCTACCAATCTACTATCTTTCATTTTCTAAGTCTAATGCTTGTACTAAATTATAGAATTCTTTTAATATGTCTCCATTTATTTGACTTGCATCTTTTACAACTGGTATTTGTATATGCATGTAGTTATCTATTTCTTCTGGGTAAGCTGTTATATTTGCTTTTGGATAGTGTTTAAGTAGTCTTCTTGCTGTTAGTAGTTGTCTTTCTGTTTTTATTTCGCTAATTAAGTCTTCTTTTCTAAACATTTTCATGAAATTTTTATATGCCTTTTGATAATCTTCTGGGTGCTTTTCTTTTTTTGGCCTTCCTTCTCTATCCCAATAATCTACTTTTGTCCATTCTTCTTTAAATTCTTTTAATAAATATTTATTTCTTTTTCTATGATATTCATGGTCTAGTACATACATACTTGGCACTTCTATATTAGTTATTCCTTCTTTATGTAGAAGGTTTATAAAAATACTTAGTGCTATTATATTTTTGGGTTCTACTTTTTCCTTGTCTTCTTCTGGTATATCCTTATTTATTCTATACTTTTGTCTATCGACTTTCTTCTCTAAATTTTCTTCATCTGAACTATCTTTCTTGTGTTGGATTGAACCTATACTACATATTTTTTTACCTTCTTTTTCATATATTCCATATCGTATTACTGGAAGTGTATAATGTGGTCTATTACAAAGTTCTTTATTATTGTAATGTTCTTTATCATAAATTGTTATTTCCATTTGCCTAAAGTTTTCATCCCATGTTCTAGCTATTCCGTTTTTTATACAAACTACATGATTGTTTAAACATTCTAGTTTTCCTAAATATGTTTCTTCATCATATTTTTCAAATGTTGTATCTTTTATCATTTCTGCTTGTTTTTTTAGGAATTCTTCAGGGTTATTGAAATCTTGTGGTGTTGCTCGCAGCCAAATCTGTTCAAAGAAATTATTTTTTTCCCATCTATTAAAGCCTGTAGAATCTTTCCTTCTTTGAAAATATAATTCTATATGTCTTTCATATGCTTGCCTTAGATATTCAAAAAACTTTTTATAATCATTTACTACCATTACTGGTGTTTCACTAAGTTCCTCATCTTGCTCGTTTTTTAATTTTATTTCTTTTGAAAAAAGTGTAATAACTAATTTATTTTTTTCATTTTCATTAGTCTTTTGTTTTATCTTTTGTAGCAATTTTTCATATCTTGTTTGTATTTCTTCTTTAAAATCATAGTCTTTAAAACTATCTATATATCTTTTTATTATATCTTCTATAAATTCTATTGCTTCTTCTTCTCTAAAGTCGAACTTGAAATTTGGCAGTTCGTCACTAGATAGTAGATTTTCTAAATTATCTATTATAAATTCTCTTGTTACATTTTCGAATGTTGGCAACCAGCAGTCTGCTATTGTTCCATTATTTGGTAGTTTCATTGTTTCTCCTCTTATTACTTTCTTTTTTGGCTTCCGATTGGGGACAGTTCCTAATCTATCCAGATTATTTTTGTTTTTTCACTTATTTAACTATTCTATCTTGTTTCCGATTACGAACCGTCCCCAATCTAGTTTCCTTGCTAGTTTAAAAGCCCACATACCAACCTAGTGTTAGCACATGGACCTTTTTATTTGTAGTCTAATTATATAGCTTCTTTGTTTTCTTGTAGTTCTTCTGCTTCTTCTGTATTTCCGGCTTCGTCTATTACTTCTAGGCTTGCTATTGAGACTTCGTAGGCTACTTTTATTTCTGATGTTCCATCTTCATATTTTTTCTCATATTGTCTTGATTGAACTCTTCCTACTATTCTTACTTCTGTTCCTACTGGTACGTTTTCACAGAATCTTGCATTTCTTCCCCATGCTATACATGGAATATAGTCTGATTTATTATATGCTCTGTTTACTGCTAGTAATAAATCTGCTATTTCTCTACCAAATGGTGTTTTCCTATATATTGGTTTTTTGCAAATATAACCTGTTAATGTTACTTCATTTGATACGTTTTCTTTGCTTGGTTTGAATTCTTCGTCTTCTTCGTTTGCAAATTTTATTTCTTTTGCAAAAACTGTAAGAACTAATTTATTTCTTTCATTTTCATAACTATTGTATGATCTGAATTGTCCTTCTATTATTACGTTTTTTCCTACATCTAAACTTTCTTCTATTAATAGTCTTTCAGATATTGTTATTGGTATAATATCTGCATTTCCACTTAAACGTGGTACGCTTAAATCAAATATGTAAAACTTCTCTCCATAAATTTCATGACTAAATCTTTTTTCGCTTGTTACTTTTCCAACTAATACTAGTTGATTATTCTCTGAATAATTTGTATCCAACTTATTTTCCTCCTCTTACTTTTGTTTCTCTCTTGGTATTTTATTCATATTGTTCCTCTTTTAGAATATTTTTCCTTTACAAATTCTATTATACTACGTTTTTTTGAGTTTGTCTACATAAAAGGTTAAATTTATTTATTTTTTTATTTCAAATGTCATTTTCATTTTGATTTTAAAATATTAAAAAGTATAGTAGTTACTACCTATTATAGAGTAAGCTTTGTAAGTTGATATATAAAAATCAAATTCCAACTCCATATATTAATAAAATGCAAGCCATTGCCATAACACTTTCCGCTTCTTCATCTGTATTAACCTTTATTTCTTGTGGCTCAACAATTCCTCCACCAATTTTCTCAATCTCTTTCCCTACACAAATTAAAACTCCATCCTCACTAACAGAAGAAGCTGTAACAACTGCCTTAGAATTAAAACCAAAAGTATATATTTTCAAATTATATTCCTTAAACATTTCAATACTCTTTATTCTATCCGTATTTACAACTAAATAATTAGTATTAACTAGCATCTTCTTTAGCATTTCCATATTTTTAAATTTTCGAGCGATCACTATAGTTTCAAATTTTATATTTTTAATGTTTTCAATGCTTTTCTCTTTTATAAATAGAACAGAGCTTTCTCTTAATTTTAGCTTTTCTACTATTTGCCTTCTAATAAAATTCTCGCTTTTTTCATCCGCAATAACCCCAATAAATGGCATAACTTCATTCCCCTTTTTTTACATATATTGTTATTATTGCCATTTTAATTATTCATTATTCAAGATAAAAGGAAAGATTCGTTAGGAGAGATTTGGTGGTTGGGAAAGATTTGGGACGAGGGAAAGATTTGGGACGCGTCTAAAAGTTTCCAAACATTAAATAACTTTTAATATTTTCTAGTTATCTATGTTTGGAAACTTTTAGACGCGTCCCAAATCTTTCCCTCGTCCCAAATCTTTCCCAACCACCAAATCTTTCCCAACCACCAAATCTTTCCTAACGAATCTTTCTTGTTCTATCAATTACTTTCCGTTTGTAATCTCTGAGTCCCATTCACATCTATATAATAATTTTCTTTATAAATTAATTCTGAAACTGTTACTACTTTGAAACCTTTATTTTCTATATTAGTTAATAACATATCTAGGCTATCAGCTGTATGTTTAGTTCCATTATGACTTAATATAATACTTCCAGGTACCAATTTACTTTCTAGTCTTTTCCACATTTCTTCTCCTGTTAAACCAGAATAGTCTAATGTATCCAAATTCCACTGTATAGTATTATGGTTTTGAGATTTCGCTGCATTTATAACAGTATCATTATATTCTCCATATGGACCTCTATAAAGGGTTGTTTTTTTTCCAGTTATGTTCTCTATTTTTTCACTACAATTTAATATTTGTTCTCTATTCTTTTCTAGGCTCAAATTATTTACATGTGGATGTGCATCTGAATGATTTCCGTATTTCATGTCCAGCTTCATTCACTTTCTTTACAGCATCTGGGTATTTTTTTACGAAATCTCCTACCATGAAAAATGTAATTTTTGCATTGTGTTTAGAAAGTGTTTCTAATATACTATCAATATCATCTGCTTCCCATGCACAGTTCATAGTAAAAGCAACCTTCTTTTCCTCTGTTGCTACATTATAAATTGGTAGTTCTTTTGTGGCTGCCGCTGTTTCTACTGCATCTTTTGTAGTTACGCTAAATGCTATTCCAAATAGTATGACTACTGTACTTAATAAAATTATGTATGAGTTTATTTTTTCTTTATTAAAAACTATAAACATAAAAATCCTCCTCTTAGATATGCATAACTTTTTTATCAATAAAAAACGGAATTAACAGTTTCTAAGTTCCTTACGTCACTAAGAAACTCTAAACTCCGCATAATTATCTTCTAAAGAAACTCACCATTTCATGGATGACTTTCCTAAGAATATAAAAAAAAACTAATAATATAAGCTAATTTATTTTATGCTTAAATTATTAGGTTTATTCTTTGAATTTTGTGCACCCAAATTCATATTTTTATATTATTAATATATTTTATGCATTTAAATTCATAATTTTATTTAATAACAATTAAGTCATATCCTATGAAAAGTCCGTTTTCTACTACTCCACTTATTTCATTTATTTTTTCTTCGAAATCTGCCTCTATTTTTGAAAACTGTGCAAATAATAAGGCATTTCCGTTATCAGTTATTAATATACCTTTTCCTACATTAGATTCTTTTACTATTACATTATTTGCCCCTAAATTTTCTAAGGCTTCTTTTACTTCATCTATTTTATCTATTTTGCATTCCACTGGCACTGGATGATTTTGACCTAGTTTTTCTACAAATTTTGAACTATCTACTAATATATAGTTTTCTTTTGATGCTTTTATATTCATTTTTTCTCTATATAGAGCAGCTCCCATCCCTTTAATTAGCCAGTTATGTGGGTCTACTTCATCTGCTCCATCAAAGCACCAGTCTGGCTTTGCTTCATTTAAGCTTACTGTTTCTATTTTTAGTTTTTTACATATTTCTTCTATTATAGTTGATGTTGGAATTGCTTTTATTTTTAAGTTTTCTTCATGTACCCTTTTTGCAATTTCTTCTACTGCTAAGTATGAAGTGCTTCCTGAGCCAAAACCTATTATATCTCCATCTTTTACTCTTTTTGCTATCCTTTTAGCTAATTTTTGCTTTTGCTCTCTATTATCCACATTATTTTTCCAATCAAATTCTTGCATATTTTCCCTCCTAGTATTTTTATAAAAATTCAAAGTAATTATATCTAGTATAGTTTTCTCTTATTTTTTAGAATTATATCATAAATATTTGAATAAAGAAATAGGAACCTTACTTAAATTTTTAAGTAAGGTTCCTATTTGACTATTCGATTTCAATGTGTTGCGGTAATTCCCATTTTTCAATATCTTTTTGAAAAGTGTTTCCTGTTTTTGTTTTGACCTTCAATTTTACTTTATCTTTCTCTGTCTCTTCTACTTCTATACTTTCAATATTTTTTTGCAAAATCTCTTTTTGAAATGTATTTCCTATAAAAGGCATCAATCTCTCTTCTCTTATTTTAGCTAAGTATTCTTCTCCTGTCTTGAAGTAAATCGTAAGATTTATCTTTTCAATACTATCTATTATAATGCTTTTTCGTATTTGTTCATCTTTCAAAATAATATTTTTCACTGATGCATCTCTTATGGTAGGTATAGTATTATCTGCCAAAAGTAGCTTTTCTTTCTTTTCAAGTCTGTCAAATATTGTACGTGCCCCAGTAAGCAAAAATATAAGAAAAATCCCAAATATCATACCCAAAATAGGAATTTGATTTTTCACTCCATAATAGGCGAGAAGCATTGTAAATATACCTATAACAAGTATTGATATCAAATAATCGTTCTTTCTCTTTCTTATCCGTTGTAATGTATCAGTTTCTTTTAATTTTATGGGTATTTTGGGTTCTACAAATATGCATACAAAGAACTGTACTATACTTAAAACAATCGCTATTCCTACAATAATTCCATCCATACTGTAAGTTCCTCCTTTAAATATTAATTTTCATTGCTGTTTTTAGTTACTTTCGTAGCTCCTCATTATGCTAAAATAGGAGTTTTCAATATTCAATTATGTTAGTATTGTATCATATTTTTAAAGAAATAACAATAATTTTATGCAATCTTGTTTTATTATTCAAATAGAAGCCTTATGTTAGAATAGTAGTATCTATAAAATATAGAGTAGCACGAGGGGTGTTTGATTTATTTTCCTATAAATATTTGAACATATATTTTCCCATATTTTGAGCCATTTACTACGCCTATTCCTGTGTAGTTAAAACTGCTGTTTAATATGTTGGCTTTGTGCCCTGATGAGTTCATCCAAGCATTTACGGCTGCGGTGTTGCTTGAGTTTCCTGCTATATTTTCACCAGCTGTTTTATATGATACTTTGAAACTTTTTAACATATCAAAAGGCGAACCATAAGTTGGCGAGTTGTGTGAAAAATAGTTATTGTTTACCATATCTTGCGCTTTTATTCTTGCTACATTTTGTGCTTCTGCATCTATTTTTAATGGTAATAAACCATTATTTGTTCTTTGCTTATTTATTAAATTAAATACTTCTTGTTCATCTGCTATTAAATTTGTAGTTAACCCATTGTTAGAACTACCCGTGTTTCCAGATGATGAACCACCTCCTGAATTTGGATATATTGGTTTTACATATTCTTTACTAACTGCTCCTATATAATCTCCTTCTACTTGCACCACATACCAATTTCCTACTCCAGCAAATACACGTATATATTCATTTTTCTTTACTTGCGCAATTACTGGATATTTTGTTCCTGGACCACTTCTTACATTTAAAGTAGACGCAGTCACTAGCCCTGTTGTAAAATCTAAATTATAGTAATGTTGCATTCCAAAGGATGTTGTTAGTGTTGATACTATAACTAAGAATAATATTAATGTAATGAACTTTATTATGCTTGATTTTTTTATTTTTATTACTTTCATACTTTCCTCCTAATTAAATTTTCTTATTAAAGTTTATTAATCTTTGGATGTCCAGTATTCGAATAATATATTTTTTAAGAAATTTCTTCGAAGAGCAGGCAATTGCTAATCGCCCCTACATTCTAAAATAATAATAAAAGGGCACAGTGGTATAGGTATTCCCGCAAATGGTGCTTTTACAAACTAATTTTTCCTATTCAACTAAAAGCAAGCGAAGATATTACAATTATCTTTGCTTGCTTTTTACATTTCTACTCTATACTTTTTAAACTCTCTATCATATCAATCTTCTTCAAAGCAAAATATGTTACTATATTTACTATTACTGTAAATATTACTGTTATCGCTACTGAATATATATAACTTAGTACTGATATTTCTTGTCCGAACCTTAAAACATTTATTTCACAAGTTTTTACTATAAATATGCTTAAAAAATATCCTCCTATTAGTCCAAATATTATTCCTATTGCAGTTAATATTGCTGTTTCTCTTGTTACATAGTCATATACTTCTTTATCGTAAAAACCTAGTACTTTTAAGCTAGCAAGTTCTCTTATTCTTTCACTTATATTTATATTCGATAAGTTGTATAATACTACAAATGTTAGCATTCCTGCTGATACTATTAGTATAACTACAACATAGTTTAAGTTTCTCATCATATCGTCCATTACATTTTCTATGTTAGAACTTAATGATACTGTATTTACATTTGATTCTTTTAGAAGCTTACTTGCAAGTTCTTCTTGTTCATTTTCTACATTATTTTGTGTAAATAACACATTTGTATCATATTCTCCATATAGCTGTTCATATAAGCTTTTAGGCATATATACATAGTGATAAATATAATTTTCTACAATATCTGAAATTATTACACTATTTTCTTTGCCATCTGCATCTTTTAATACTATAGTATCTCCCTTTTTTACTTCTAACAATTCTGCCACTTTATCTGTTATAGCTATTTTTCCTTCTTCTAGCTGAACCTCTTCTTTTGTTTTCCTATCTGACAAATGTATTAATTCATTTATCTTTTCATCTTTTGCTATAATAATTTGTACCGCTTCTTCATTTTCGCCATTTACTAATGTTCCAGATGTCATATTAGCCTCTGCTATTTTATTAATTTCTTCTTTTTCTTCTAAAGTTTTAATAAAATTCTCTACATCTGTTTCTTCCAAATCACTTTTTAAACTAATTTGCATATCATAGTTGTACACATTTTCATATTGCTTTATTAGAATATCTGAAATTGCATCTTTTATTCCAAAGCCTGTTAGTATAAGTGCTGTACTTCCTGCAATTCCTACTATTGTCATAAATACTCTTTTTTTATACCTAAATATATTACGAACTGTTACTTTTCTGCTAAAACTTAAATGTTTCCATATAAAAGGAATTCTTTCTAATAATATTCGCTTTCCTGCCTTTGGAGCTTTTGGTCTCATCAGCTGGGCTGGTGTGTCTCCTACTATTTTTAAAACTGTATATATGCTTGCTCCTATTATACATACACTTGCTAAGCCTAAACCTAGTATAGCAAAATATACATTAAAGCTTGCTATAAAGTTTGGTATTACATACATCATGCTGTACATCATCCATATAATTCTTGGAAGTGTTTCAAAGCCTATTATCATTCCTATACTTCCACCTATTAAACATGCTAAGCCAGAGTATACTAAATATTTGCTTGCAATTTGTGCTTTGTTATATCCTAGTGCTTTCATTGTTCCTATTTGCACCCTTTGTTCTTCTACCATTCTAGTCATAGATGTTAGTGAAATAAGTGTTGCTATAACAAAAAATACTATTGGAAATACTCTTCCTAAATTTTCTATACTTTTTGTATCTTGCATAAAGCCACTATAACCTGAATTTGAATTTCTATCTAATATATACCAAGTTGGATGTTCTATTTCTTGTATTTTTCGCTTTGCGTCTGCCAACTCTTTTTCTGCATCTTTTATTTTTTCTTCATATTCTGCCTTATTTATTTCAAAAGTTTTTCTTCCTTCTTGTAATTGTTTTTTTGAGGTATCTATTTCTTGTTTTGCACTTTCTAATTGTTTATTTGTTAATTCTTTTGTTCTATTTAATTCTTCTTCATTATTTTCTAGTGTAGTTTTAGCATTGTTTAATTTTTCTTTTCCTTCTTTTATTCCATTTTGTATTTGCTCTAATCCGTTATTTATATTTAATATACCAGCCTCTACCCCAGATTTTTGCGCTTTTATATTTATTAATGTGTTTTCTATATTTTCTTTTTGAGCTTGAAGGTTCGCTATTTCTTCTTGTGTTAAATTGTTATTGTTAAGGCTTTCATTTATTTTGTCTAACTTTGTTTGTAGTTCTTCTATATTGGTATTTATACTTTGTAAGTTAATTTGCAAACCTTGTTTTTGTTTGTTTAAAATTTCTATTTGTGCATTAGCATTTTGTTCCTGAGTTTTAAAGTTTTCCTCTTCTTCTTCAATTTTAGCCTTAGCTGTTTTTATATTTTCTTCTGCTAACTTAAATTTTTGCTCCGCTTCTTTACTTTTATTATTTAAAGTAATTTCAGCACTATTTAATTTTCTTTCTCCTTCTATAATTTCGTTTTCTGCTTCTTTTAGTTTATTATCAGCTGTAACCTTTTCTTCTTCTAATTTTGCTTCTCCTTCTTCTAGCTCCTTCTGTGCTAAGGCTTTTACTTCATCATATCTTGCAGTTTCTCTTTGTGCTTTTATTTCTTCTATTTTTGTAGTCACTTCTTGCACATAATCGTTATATTCTTGTGAGTCTGTTACCATTTGCTTAGAATTTGCAAGTTCAATATATATTACTGTATATACTTCTGAATCAAAACTTTCCTTTGGTAAATACATATTGTAACTTACCATTCCAGAACCTAATTTTGAAGTATCTCTTTGCCTTGAAACATATAGTGGACTATTCATTGTTCCTACAATGTTAACTTCTTTTTCCTTTATTATACTACCATTTGCTTCTTCAATAATAAGGTTATCGCCAATTTTCTTTCCTGTTCTACTACAAAATGCTTTTTCCACTAAGCATTCACTTTTGTTTTCAGGCATTCTTCCTTCTATTAATATGGGTTTATTTATATCATCTATTGTTAATACTTTAGTTACAATTTCAGTATCCTCATAATTAATTAAAACATCTTCACTATATTCTCCATAAGCTTTTTGTACACCTTCTACTTGTTTAATAGCTTCTATATCATCATTAGTTAACCCCAAAGTAGAAAGAACTTGTATATCATACACATTTTGCTTATCAAAATAATTATCAATAGTAGATATCATATCAGGGCTTGCAGCTCTCATACCCGCAAAAAAGCCCACACCTAAAAAAGCCATTAATAAAATGGAAATAAACCTTTTATATGTATTTCTAATTTCTTTCAAACTATCTTTTAATAAAGCCTTTTTCATCTTCCCCGCACGCTAGGGACGGTCCTTTTCGTTCCGAATTCGGAACGCTTGGGACACTCCTTCGCTTACTCCTTATTTTATTTTCTATTTTCTTTATAATCATTTAATATCTTACTTATTTTTGTTCTGCTTAGCCCTATACATTCTCCTAATTTTGCTTTTGTTGGTTTTAGTTTCATAGTATTATATAGTTTTTTTATTAATCTTTTATCTGTTTTCAATTCTTCTAATGTTATTTCTTCTTTTTTTATAAATTGATTTATTTGTTCTTTTAGTTTCTCATCTGTAAGTTCTTCTTTTTCTAATTCTTCAAATAACTCTTCATCATATTCTATTTTAAAAAATTCCTGTAGATAATTATATTTTGAGCTAAATATTTTTTGCAATAATTCATCTGTTACAATTCCTTTTTTGTTTATATAATCATTATAACTTGAATATTTATATTCTCCTTCTGTTTTTGTAATACCAGCTTTTACTGGGTTCATATGTACATATTTAATACATTTTGTTAAATAATCTTGATTATATATTTCTTTACTTTCAAATCGATTTCTAAATACATATCCTACTCTATTTTCTTCTTTATTATAATGTAGAGCATATGTTGTATTTAATTTTCTCATAAATATTGTTAATTCATTTATATCTTCAGTATATATAATAATATGAACATGATTATTCATTACACAATAATTAATAAGCTCTATTTTTTGCTTTTCTTTAAAGAATTTCATTAACCTAATATATTTTTCTTTGTATTCACCTTTGTAGAATATTTTTTCTTTTTTTATTCCTTGAACCATTATATGGAAAAATCCATTTTCTAAATTTTCTCTTGCCATTCGGGGCATAATATTACCTTCTTTCTTTTATTATTTTTTGCCCCTATTTTATTAATTTATATTTTTAGTTTAAAAATATAATTTCCTCTATTATAGTTCACTTTTAATAAACTATTTGTCTCCATTATTTAGTCTAAGGAGTATCCCCAGCGTTCCGATTTCGGAACGGAAAGGAACGTCCCTACCGTGCTACCATTCTATTTCTTCTATTGATGTTGGATTTTCATTTGTCTCTATTTTTTCTGCTCTTCCGTTTTTAAAGTGTATTACTTTGTCGGCCATTGGTGCTAGTGCTGTGTTGTGGGTTATTATTATTACTGTCATGTTTTCTTTTCTTGATGTGTCTTGCAAAAGTTTTAGTATTTGTTTTCCTGTTTTGTAGTCTAGTGCTCCTGTTGGCTCATCACATAATAGTAGTTTTGGATTTTTTGCTATTGCTCTTGCTATTGCTACCCTTTGTTGCTCTCCTCCTGATAATTGTGATGGGAAGTTCTTTTTTCTTTCTTTTAATCCTACTTTTTCTATTATTGTTTCTGGGTCTAGTGAGTCTTTGCATATTTGTGTTGCTAGTTCTACATTTTCTACTGCTGTTAGGTTTTGTACCAAATTATAGAATTGGAATATAAAGCCTATGTCTTCTCTTCTGTATTTTATTAGTTCTTTGTTATTTAATTTATTTACTTGTTTTCCATCTACTATTACTTCGCCTGATGTTACATTGTCCATTCCTCCTAGTATATTTAGTGTTGTAGTTTTTCCTGCTCCACTTGGACCTACTATAACTACTAGTTCTCCTTTTTCTATGTTAAAGTTTGTATTGTCTAAAGCTTTTATTGTTACTTCTCCCATTTTATATTCTTTATTTACATTTTTAAATTCTATATATGACATTTATCTTTTCCTCTCTTATAACTATTTTTTATATTATCATATTTATGCTTTATTTTCTATAGAATTCACAGAGTTTTCACATACTAAATTTACTTTATTATCTCCCATTCTAATTTTTGGTATGTAAAAAAGGACAGAATAAATTGACACTATTATATTCGTCTATTTACCCCATCCTTTTTTACTTTTTTAACAATATATTTTTTAATTAAGAATATGTTCTATCCAATGAGCATATTCATTAAACTATCAGTAATTTTTACAATATAACTTTTGTTATCTTTTCCCTTATCTTAATAATGTTGTTCCAGTTTCAGTAATATTTCTTTTACTTCTAATCCTCCTGCATACCCTACTATTTTTTTATTACTCCCTATTACTCTATGGCATGGTACTACTATCATAATTGGATTGTTATGATTTGCTCCTCCTACTGCTCTTGAAGCTTTTTCATTTCCTATTTGTTTTGCTATTTCGCCATAAGTTCTTGTTTCTCCATACGGTATTTTTAATAGTTCATTCCATACTTTTTCTTGAAATGTAGTTCCTTTTATTAATAGTGGTAGAGTAAATTCTTTTCTTTTTCCTTCTAAATATTCTAATATTTGCTCATAAGCTTTTTTTATTAACTTTGTTTCTACTTTTTTTCCTTTAGGATATTCTATATTTGTTTTTACTGTTTCTATTCTTGAAATTCTATTTTCTTTTTCCACTATTCTAAGTGTTCCTATTTTTGTTTCATATGTATTCCAATATTCCATTTTTACTCCTAATTATTTTTTATATGGCATTTTATTAAAATGTTTTTAATTAGCATATAAATAGGTCTTAATCATGCTTATTAAGTAATCTTTCTTTATACAATTCCACTTGTTGTATCATATGCCCAATGTTTCCCTCTCCTGCATATTTCTCCATGTTAAAAAAATCTTCTTTTTTGCTTATCCATAGCAATTCATTAACCTCTTCTTGTAGTTCTACTTCTTTATTTAATTTTCCTACATAAACTTCTAGTTCTATATCTGACATCTTATATTGTAAATTCATCAAATGAGCTAGTTGTATATTTTCTTTCGTAATTCCTGTTTCTTCTTGTAATTCTCTGTAAGCAGCATGCATCTCGTTTTCTCCTTGTTCTACTTTACCTCCAACTAGGTTATATTTGCCTTTGTATGGATTTTTTTCCCTTTTACACATTAAAATTTTGCTTTCTTCTTTATTATATACTATTATAATATTTAGTTTTTTCATTTATAGTACTTTCCTTCTTTTCTCTATTTTTTCATTTTAAATATGATATTTTTGATTTTATCATAATACTTAGCAGTTTACAATGATATCTTTTTATTTTTTTACTTAAGGAGTGTCCCAAGCGTTCCGATTTCGGAACGAAAAGGACCGTCCCTAGCGTGCACTAGGTATATTAATTAGAAACACGGGTATTCCACTTGAATATGGTGCTATGTCGTATTGCTGGAAATATATTGCTATTATTGCTTTTTGTGTTATATAGTAACTATTTAAATTAAATGTTTCTAATACTAGTTCACAGTAGTTTTCGAAATATTGATTTGTTCCTTCTTCTATTTGTGTTTTTATTTGATTATTTATTTCTTTTAATATGTCAATTATATAATATGGATTATTAGGGAAAAAGTATGATAGTGGCATTATACTTGCTTCTTTTAAGTTCCAGTTTTGTGAAGTTCTAATTGTATTTCCATGTGCTCCTCCTGTAAATTGGTATTCATCTTGATATAAACTTACAATGAATCCTTCATTGTAAGTTATATGATATTCTGATATTACTTCATATACCATAACAGGGTAGCCATTTGCCTTGTTGTATTCATATACTTCTTTGGCATTTTCATATAAGTCTGTTTTTACATATTGTTCTAATTCAAACGCTTTCTTTTTATTATAGTTATTAAATATTTCTTTTCCTCTTGTATATTTTGAAAAAATCATTTGTGGATATTCTATTTTGTATGTAAGTATAACTGTATTTTTGTACTTCAACTCTCCTTTTATTATTTTCTTTTCTATTTGATTCATAGCCTAAAACCTCCTAGTATAATATATGAGTGTAAATTTTTTTTATTTCTTCTATAGAATTTAAATATTATCATTTCACTTTGCATAATTTCATATTGTAGTATTCATTATAATAATTGTGAAATCCTCTTTGCTATTTAATGTAAGCTTCTTTATAAATCAAAAAAAACTCTAACAATTGATTTAAAAGTCAATTGTTAGAGTTCTTTGTTTTTATTATAATTATTCCTATTTTTTACCAATATATGAATTTTTCTTTCCTCTTTTTACTACTATGTAGGTGTCTTCTATAAACATATCGTTCCCTACTATTGTATTTGCATCTGTTATTTTTTCTCCATTTACTGATATTGCTCCATTATTTATGAATTCTCTTGCTTCTCTTTTACTTGATGCGGCTCCTATATTTAAGGCTAAATCAGCTATTGTTTGACCTGCTTCTACTTCTTTTATTTGCTCGCTTCCAAATAAGTCTTCTATGTCTTTTTTCGTTAGGTCGTTGAATTTGTTATTAAATAGGTGGTCTGCTAAATTTACTGCTCTTTCATATTCTTCTTTTCCATGTAAGAAAGTTATTATTTCTCTTGCTAGTGCTTTGTGAGCTTCTCTGTATTCTGGATGATCATTATTTTTTCTTTCATATTCTTCTATCTCTTCTTTTGATAAGAATGTGTATATTTTTAGGTAGTCTATTACCATGCTGTCTTCTACATTTGTGAAGAATTGGTATAATTTGTAGCTTGATGTTTTTTCTTTATCTAACCATAATGCGTTTCCTTCACTTTTTCCGAATTTCTTTCCTTGCGAGTCTGTTACTAGTGGCATTGTGAAACCATATACTTCATCTCCTGTAGATTTTCTTATTAAATCTATCCCTGCTGTTATGTTTCCCCATTGGTCTGAGCCTGCACATTGTAAATCTACATTTTTATGTTCGTGTAAATATTTAAAGTCTAGAGCTTGTAATATCATGTATGAAAATTCTGTGTATGTTATTCCTGAATCTAGTCTCCTTCTTATTATATCTTTATCTAACATATAATTTACGTTGAAGTATTTTCCGTAATCTCTTAAAAAGTCTATTACATTTATATCTTTATACCAGTCATTGTTATTTACTACCTCAAAACCAAATATTCTTTCTACTTGTGCTTTTAGGCTTTCAAAGTTTTTGTTTACTTCTTCTTTTGAAGCCATTGCTCTTTCTGTTGTAGGTCTTGGGTCTCCTATCATTCCTGTTCCTCCACCTACTAATAGTATTGGTGTATGCCCTGCTTCTTTTAATCTTTTTGAAATTAGAAAGCTAGATAAATGCCCTACATGTAAACTATCTGCAGTTGGGTCTGTTCCTATGTAGAATGTTAATCCCCCTTTATTTAATTTTTCTTCTAATTCTGGATTAGAAATATCCTTAATTAATCCTCTCCATTTTAAATCTTCTACTAATGTCATTATTTTTCTCCTTTCATATGTTTAAATTCATATTTTTTCATTTTAAAAAATCAAAAAAGCCAAATCTCCTTCTTTTAAAGGACGATTTGACTCGTGGTACCACCTTTATTCGTATAAATTTTGTTTATACCTTATTGTAAGCTGTTCGTAGCTTGTACGTAATTACTATAAGAATTGTATTTCATAATTTTATATACTGATAGTTTTCAGCCAACCACTACCTCTCTTTTATTGTTGTAATTATAAAATTATTACTTGGTTTCTTTTTAAAACATAATTAAATTTAACTATAAATATTATACTATATTACATTTTTGTTTGCAATAGTAAATTTTTAAAAGTTTTATTTACGTTAATTTTTTTGCCGAAATTTAATTTTTTTCACTAAATGTACTTGAATTTTCTATTATTGTGTGATATTATATTTAATAGCTGATTTTACAAAACTTATAGGAGGTGTTATAAATGGCTAAATGTGAAATTTGTGAAAAGACACTATCTCATGGAAATCAAATTAGTATTGCTCGTTCACACGTTAGTAGAAGAGCAACTAGAACTTTTAAACCAAATTTAAGAACTGTAAAAGCTATTGTAAACGGACAACAAAAAAGAATTTCTGTATGTGCAAAATGCTTACGTTCTGGTAAAGTTAAAAGAGCTTAATTAGTAAATTATATAAGGTAGGATGCATACTACTTTTTATATTAGATTTCTTAAGAAATAGTAAAATAAAATAGGTCAAATGAGATGGATATTGTATCCATTTGATTTGACCTATTTTATTTTCTCAATTAATTAAAGCTATTTTATATATTTTGAACTTAGAAGCTTAAAGGTCCGTCCCTACCGTTCCGATTTCGGAACGAAAAAGACCGTCCCTAGCGTTCCTCTTTAATTCCGAATATTAATTTTACAAAGCCTCTTAAAAATTTGGGTACTTTTTTTACTACTATTGTCATTTTTACCACTCCTTTTTTATGTATTTAGCAAAATAGCCACATTAGTCCTATGGCAAGTATTGCTATTCCTATCAAAAACAACCATCCTGTTATTGGAAGCAATAATACTAGTAGAACACCTAGACCAAGCCCTATTAGACATACCCCTATTGTTCTTTTTAATAACTTAAACATAATATATTACCTCCTTTATTATATTATATTTTTAGTTTGGCTTTTTGTTACAGTTTATTTGATTTGTAAGTATTTCTATATATGTTATAAATATTTATTATAGATATGTTATAAATGTTTATTACTTGAATTTATAAACATTTTATGTTTTAATATTTTTGAAAGAAGGAATTATATTATGAATGAAAATGATTGTATTAAAATTATTGAAATATTGAAAGAAACTTACCCTGATGCCAAGTGTAGTTTAGATTTCACAACACCTTTTGAGATGTTGGTTGCTGTAATTTTATCTGCTCAGTGTACAGATGAAAGAGTAAATAAAACTACTCCTGCTATTTTTGCGAAGTATTCTACTCCTGAAGATTTTGCAAGTGTGGATATTGAAGAATTGGAAAGTTTAATACATCCTTGTGGATTTTATAAAAATAAAGCAAAAAATATAAAAAATACTGCTAAAATAATTGTAGAAAAATATAATGGTAAGGTTCCTGAAACTATGGAAGAATTAATGGCTTTGCCTGGTGTTGGAAGAAAAACTGCTAATGTTGTTATGTTAGAAGCTTTTAATAAACCTCAAGGTATTGCTGTTGATACACATTGCAGGCGAATTTCTAATAATATTGGCTTTTCTGACAAAAGTGAACCTGAAAAAATAGAGCAAGATTTATTAAAAGTTATTCCAGAAAAATATTATAAAGATGTTAATCATATTTTTATATGGCATGGTAGAAATACTTGTGTTGCTAGGAATCCTAGATGTGATGTTTGCTCTATTAAGAATTTTTGTAGATATTATAAGTCTAAAAAGTAGAATACTTTCTTATTATATAACAAAAAGCGTAATTGCTATTTTAAGCAATTACGCTTTTTGTTATATTTTTGAACTTATTTTAAATAGTAAGTCTTCAATATTTGACATTCTAATTTCAAAAACTTGATTTGTCATGTCCTCTATTTTATTATACTCTTGTAATTTCATTAGTTTACTCATAATAACGGAAAAATTCTTTTGTAAGTTTTCTGACAAATTAGTTTGTTCATTTTTTATTTCATTTAAAAGTTCTTCTATTTCTTCGATTCGGTTATTTGTCAATGGTTTCTTTTCTTCCATACAATCACCTCTTCTTTGAATAATATGGTTGTATTTTATCATTGTATTTTGGACAAGTCAAGCAAAATTACGAATTTTTGTTTTGCTATTTTATTTTTCCCCCTCCTAGTACAATGTCTTCTATATAGAATACTACTGACTGCCCTGGGGTAATTGCTCTTTGCGCTTCTTCAAATATTAGCTTTGCTTCTCCATTTTCTTGCATAATTAAAGTTGCTTTTGTTTCTTTTGCTCTATAGCGTACTTTTGCTTTAACTTCAATTGGTTTTGATAAATCTATATCTAATAAAAAGTTTAAATCATTTGCTATTAATTCATTTGAGTATAGTTCTTTTTCTGGTCCTACAATTACCTCATTTTTCTCTTTGTCTAGTTTTATAACATATAATGGTGTTTTGTACGATACTCCTAGTCCTTTTCTTTGCCCTATTGTATAGTAAATTAGTCCCTTATGATTTCCTAATAAAGTACCGTCTTTTAGAATTATATTTCCTTTTGAAGGTAGTTTTTCTAAATTTTTTTCTAAAAAATTACCGTAATCATCATCTGGTATAAAACATACTTCTTGACTATCTTTTTTATGTGCTACATTTAATCCATATTTTTCTGCAATTTTCCTTACATCATTTTTATCGGTAAAGTTTTCTAATGGGAATACCATTTGGGGTAATACTTCTTTTTTTATACTGTATAAGAAATATGTTTGGTCCTTTTTTGTTGCTTCTGACTTTTTCATTACATATTGATTATATTTTTCTGAAAATTCTATTTTTGCATAATGACCTGTTGAAATATAATTGCAACCTAATTCTATTGCTTTTTTATAAAATGTTCCAAATTTTAGTTTACGATTACATTCAATACATGGGTTTGGAGTTTTACAGTTTTTATAGCAATTTATAAAGTCATCTATAACATATTTTTGGAAATCTTCTTCACAGTTTAGTGTATAATGTGGAATATTTAGTTTATCACAAACTCTTTTTGCATCATAAGTTGCGCTAAAACTACAGCACCCTCCTTCGACTTCTGGGTTTTGTTTATCCTCCCATAGCTTCATAGTGGCTCCAATTACATCATATCCTGCTTCTTTTAATAGTATTGCTGCTACTGAACTATCTACTCCTCCACTCATTCCTATTAGTACTTTTCCTTTATTACTTTCAATTTTTCCTTCTGTTTTTACATTTTCTAATTCGTTTATTGACATTACTTTTTCCTTTCATAAGAAAGGGCGTAATTCGGTAAATTATCTTAAGTATTCCTTACCGATTAAGCCCCCTACATTATTTTAATAATGAATAGTGAATAATGAATGATGAATGATGAATAATTT
Organism: uncultured Clostridiaceae bacterium; assembly: GCA_949902805.1. GTDB lineage: Bacteria > Bacillota > Clostridia > TANB77 > CAG-508 > UMGS1663. The sequence goes on along the minus strand of CATLDI010000005.1, from coordinate 7,030 downwards.
TTTCTTGTTAAGTATGTGACTGCTATATTTCAACATTCATTATTAATTCTTCACTATTAACTATTCACTATTTTTACTATTCTTCTATTAGTTTAATATGAACATCTTTTAATTGTTCTTTAGTTACCCTGCTTGGTGCTCCCATAAGTACGTCTCTTGCTTTTTTATTTTTTGGGAATGCTATTATTTCTCTTAGGTTGTCTTCGTTTGTCATTAGCATTATCATTCTATCTACACCTGGTGCTGCTCCTGCGTGTGGTGGTGTTCCATATTGGAATGCGTTGTATAGAGCTCCAAACCTTGTTTCTACTTCTTTTTCGCTGTATCCTGCTATTTCGAATGCTTTTACCATTAGTTCTGGGTTGTGGTTTCTTACTGCTCCTGATGCCATTTCGTAGCCGTTACATACTACGTCATATTGGTATGCTAGTATTTCTAGTGGATCTTTTTCGTTTAGTGCTTCCATTCCACCTTGTGGCATTGAGAATGGGTTGTGGTTAAAGTCTATTTTGTCCTCTTCTTCGTTATATTCGTACATTGGGAAGTCTACTATAAAGCAGAAACGATATGCGTCTTTTTCTATTAAGTCTAAACGTTTCCCTAGTTCTATACGTACTAAACCTGCTATTTTTTGTGCTGTTTTAAATTCGTCTGCTATGAAGAATACGCTATCTCCTGTTTTTGCTCCTAGTTTTTCTTCTAGTGCATTTTTAACTTCTTCTGTTACAAATTTAGCGATTCCGCCTACTGGTCCTTCTTCTGTTAGTTTTACCCATGCTAAGCCTTTCGCTCCAGCTTCTTCTACTGCAAATTCTGTCATGCTATCAAAGAATTTTCTTCCTTGCTCAGTTCCATTTGGAACTACTATTGCTTTTATTGTTTTGTCTTTAAATGCGTTAAATTCTGTACCTTCGAATATACTTGTTGCGTCTTGTATTATAAGTGGATTTCTTAGGTCTGGTTTATCTATTCCGTATTTTTCCATTGCTTTTTTATATGGAATTCTTAAAAATGGTGCTTCATCTACTTTCCATGTTGTAAAATGCTTGAATGCTGATGTAAATATTTCTTCTAATACTGATAGAACTTCTTCTTGAGTAGCAAAGCTTATTTCGAAATCTAATTGATAGAATTCTCCTGGTGCTCTATCTGCACGTGGGTCTTCATCTCTGAAGCATGGTGCTAATTGGAAATATTTATTAAAACCTGATACCATTAGTAATTGTTTGAATTGTTGTGGTGCTTGTGGGAGTGCATAGAATTCTCCTGCGTGTAGCCTACTTGGTACTAGGAAATCTCTTGCTCCTTCTGGTGATGAGTTTGCTAGTATTGGTGTTTGAATTTCTGGGAATCCCATTTCATCCATTTTATCTCTTAAAAATTTTAGAACTTTTGAACGAAGTAAAATATTTTTGTGTATTTTATCATTTCTTAAGTCTAAAAATCTGTATTGTAACCTTAAGTCTTCTTTTACTTGTGAAATATCTGCTTTTTCTGAGTTTACTTCAAATGGAAGTACATTTTTACATTTTCCAAGCATTTCTATTTTGTTTGCTTTTATTTCTATTTCTCCTGTTGGAATTTTTAAATTCTTGTTTGAACGTTCTAAAACTTTTCCTTCCACAGATATTACACATTCTGTTACTAATTCTTCAGAATTTACATTTGTTTCTTCGTTTACTACTATTTGAGTTATCCCAAATTCATCTCTTAAATCTATAAATTTCATAGCTCCTAGGTTTCTTATTCTTTGAACCCATCCTGCTAGTTTTACTTCTTCTCCTACGTTTTTAATGTTTAACTCTCCACATGTGTGGTTTCTGTATTTATTTTCCATATACATTTTCCTCCTACTGCTTCTCTTAAAATCTTATTAAATTATACATTCTTATAGTTTAAAAGTCAATGAAAGGTCTGTAAGTTTTACATTTTTCTAAATCCCATATTCATTTTGAATCTTTTCGATTTTATTTATGCATATGTTTTCATTATGATTTTTGGCATAATAAAAATGATAATGTATTATATAGTGTTATATTGTTCAAATTTACACACTATATAATGCACTATCATTCCCATAATTCTTCCCACATAATTTAAGTGAGCTCGTTTTCTATTTTGTTACCAAATTCCATACATTATACGTATATTCATTACTTCTACTCTCTACGTTTTTTGTTCCTACCGCTTCTCCTGATAATTTGACTTCAGATGATAGAGAAACTAGGACGCGAACGCCAGGAGCATGGTCGCTGTTGTCGCCCACACACTTGCTGCTAGGGTTCACACTATTCATGTAGTAGTCGCTACGAGCCGACGAAAGCCAGTAAAATGAGTAGTTATCTATTAAGGATTCATACATTCCATTATTTACACAATCTGAACTGGTTTTATATATTTTCTCAAAGGTTGCTCTAGTATAAGTATTAGCATTTGCTTTGTTAGTATATTTTGTGTACCATGCGTCTAATTTAGCTTTTGTTAACAAACTTGCACTTGTTGCACCATAGTTACGATTAACATACATATTCCAGTTTCTTGCCTTATATGTTGTACCTAAACCTAAATCACTTGCATTAGCATTACTATTTACATTTCCTGTTAGTATATATTCACTTATATATGCATAACTTTTTCCATGTAGTTGGTAAAAATCTTCAGGACAACCAGCTGATATTAATGTCATAACTCCATCACTTACATCAAATAATCTCCAGCCTGTTACCGCACTTCCTGTTTCTTTATCTTGAACATATGCATAACTTGTATCATCTGGAGTTGCATTTCCATCTCTACTTCCTCCTGTTGCAAATCCTCCAAATTGATAATTTTTTGATGGTAGCTCTGTTGAATTATTTGGTGCAATACCTGTTTCTGCTATTGCTTTCATATCAGTATCTTCCCATGTTCCTGCTGAATAATTTATGAAGTCTCCTATATGAAGCTTTCCTTCTTCTGTTCCTGTTTCATCAAATATATCTTCTACAGTTACTTCTGTATTGCCTTTATTTCCTTCTATTATTTTATTTTTTCCTATTATTTCTTCTATTGGTATTATTTCTTTTCCTTCAGGTTTTACTCCTGTTATATTTCCTTCTTCATCTTTTTGTGGTTCTCCATATTTTGATAGTATTGTTTCTAGGTCGTCTTTATTTATGTTTGTTTCTATATTTGCTAATTGCTTTTCTAATATTTCTGTTTGTATTTTTTCTATTAGTGTCGCTCTTTCCATTTTATCTCTTGCGTCTTTTGCTTTCGTGAATATTCCATTGTCGCTTAGAGTTAGGTTTATTGCTACGCTAGCTAATATTAGCATTACTATTATGATTATTACAAGAGCTATTAATGTTATTCCTTGGGCAGATATTCTTCTGTAAGATACAAGGCTTGACCCTACAGTTTTTTTTGTTAGTATTTCTTAAATTTACACACTATATGATACACTATCACTTTGTTTATATTTGTTTCTTTGTTTGCTGTTTGTCTTTCTAGTAGTTCTGTTTGTATTCTTTCTATTAAGGTTGCTCTTTCTGTTTTATCTCTTGCTTCTTTGGCTTTTGTAGATATTCCGTTGTCGTCTAGATTTAAATTTATTGCTACGCTGAGTAATATTAACATTACTACTATGTGTAGGAATTCACTAATGGTTAGCTAGCAAAAAAGTCTACTGATAAGTCATGATTCACTCTGGATAATTAGCTCCATATGTTTTTTAAAAGTGTATATAAAATTCTAAATACCCTATTTACTACTAATTCCATATTTTGCTATTTTCCTATTATATATGCATTAGCAGAATCCTTTCCTGTTCCTCCTGTTATTTTTATAATATTAGACCTAAGAGATATGCAAGGGCGAAGTCCAAATTCCATAAGGCTTCCGACGGGTTCTTGCGGACTAGAATTCAAATGGCATATCCTAGTCATATTTAAGTTGCCATTCATACAAATTCGGATATAAAAACTGCAATAACTTCCAGGAGAAAGCACATTTCTAGAAGCTAGAAAGTAGCTGCCGATTCCCATATTAATACCTACTGATTTCATCTGTGTCATATCTGTTTCATAATTTGTATCTGCACTTAAACTATTTATATACTTTGAATTTGCAGCGTATGTTTCATATGTTGTTGCCCCTGCATCTTTCTTTGTAAACATTCCTTTATTTACTGTTGGAACACTTCCAACACATCTTGCATCATATGCATATTCTGTGTTTATATATGCTTCTGCTTCATTATTTAACATTTCTATTGCGTTATTGTATGATTCTACGGCTTCTGAATAAGTGTTACTCCCTATTGTCACATTCTTTACATTTCCATTTGATATTATTTGTAATCCATATTCTGAATCCGCAGGATACAATACTCTACATAGAATTTCCCCATTTGTTCCACTATCATATTTTATATAGTCTCCTGCTTTTAATGCTAATACAGAGTTATCAATTATTGGTGCTTCTGGAGTGTTTGGTACTGTTTCATCTATTGAAAAGTCTATTTTATGGCTTCCTATTTCTATGTAATATTCTGCTTCAATATTTTTTTCTTTATTTCCTAATATTTTGTCCTTTTCATCTTCTGTTAATAAATTTTGTTTTAATAAGTCATCTATTAATTCTTCTAATGTTCGTGCAGTTTTTGTTTCAGAGTTTTCATCTATTTTTTTATCCATTTCCCATAATTTTTTTGCTTCTTCTACACTTGCTCCTCTTGTTTCTATTTTTGCCGTATTTGCTTTTGTGAATATTCCATTGTCACCTAAGGTTAGATTTATTGTTACGCTAGCTAGGATTAATAGGACTATTATTGTTATTACTAGTGCTATTAGGGTTATTCCTCTTGTAGATACTCCTTGGGCAGACGCAAGGCCTGTCCCTACAACACTTTTTGAGTTAATTGTTGTTTTGTTAATTTGTTTTTGATTTTTGGTTTCTTTCATTTCTTTGTTTTCCTTTCTTTTGTTTTTTACATTTTTTGGCCTTATTTTGTTTTTCTGGTAGTTTCTTCAAAGGTCGGGTCGCCGATGGCTGCGACCCTTACGTTATAAATTGTATTTCTTTTGTATTGTGGGTTTAATAATTTATGTTTATTTATTGTTGCTATTATTTGTATTTTATTAATAACTTTTTTCTTTGTCAATATGGTATCAAAAAGATTTGCTTTTTTCTCTTGTTTTCTCATGTTTATTGTTGTATAATTCTTTTAAATTGTAAAATACTTATATAGGAGAAAGGAAAGTAATTTATTATGGAAAATATTTTAGTAAAAGATTTATATAGGAATACTGAAAAGTATTCTGGCAAAGAAGTTACAGTTTCTGGTTGGGTTAGAACTGTTAGGGATTCTAAAACTTTTGGTTTTATTGAATTAAATGATGGGTCATTTTTTAAGAATGTGCAAATTGTTTTTGATAATAACTTAAGTAATTTTGATGATATTTGTAAATTAAGTATTAGCTCTTCAATTATTGTTACAGGTACACTTGTAGTTACTGAAAATGCTAAACAACCTTTTGAAATAAAAGCAAGTAATGTTGAAGTTTTTGATGTGGCAGATAGTGATTATCCACTTCAAAAGAAAAGACATACTTTTGAATATTTAAGAACTATTTCATACTTACGCCCTAGAACAAATACTTTTAATGCAGTATTTAGAGTTCGTAGTGTACTTTCTTATGCTATACACAAGTTCTTCCAAGAAAGAGGCTTTGTATATGTTCATACACCTCTTATCACTTCTAGTGACTGCGAAGGTGCTGGGGAAATGTTTACAGTTTCAACTTTAGATTTAGAAAATGTTCCTAAAAATGAAGATGGAAGTGTTGATTATTCTAAAGATTTCTTTGGTAAAAATTCTCACCTTACAGTAAGTGGGCAATTAGATGTTGAAAACTATGCTTTCGCTTTTAGAAATGTATATACTTTTGGTCCAACATTTAGAGCTGAAAACTCAAATACTGTAAAACATGCTGCTGAATTTTGGATGATTGAACCTGAAATATGTTTTGCTAACTTAGAAGATGACATGGACTTAGCTGAAGATATGATTAAATATATAATTTCATATGTTTTAGAAAATGCTCCTGAAGAAATGGAATTTTTCGATAAGTTCGTAGCACCTGGTTTATTAGAAAGACTTAATAATGTTATTAAGTCTGAATTTGGAAGGATAAGCTATACAGATGCTATTAAAGAGCTTGAGAAAAATAATGATAACTTTGAATACAAAGTTACTTGGGGTACAGATATTCAAACAGAGCATGAAAGATATTTAAGTGAAGTAGTATTTGGAAAACCTGTATTTGTTACAGATTACCCAAAAGAAATAAAAGCTTTTTATATGAAGCAAAACCCAGATGGTAAAACAGTTGCTGCAACAGACCTTTTAGTTCCTGGCATTGGTGAATTAATTGGTGGTAGCCAAAGAGAAGATGATATAGAAAAATTAAAAACAAGAATAAAAGAACTTGGATTAAATGAAGAAGATTACTGGTGGTATTTAGATTTGCGTAGATTTGGAAGCGCAGAACATGCAGGTTTTGGTTTAGGTTTTGAAAGAATGATGATGTATTTAACTGGAATGCAAAATATCCGTGATGTTATACCATTCCCTAGAACACCTAAGAATTGTGAATTTTAAAATAAATAAAAATGGAGAGATTTATTTTAATCTTTCCATTTTATTTATTTTATTGTGTATAATTATCTGAACGAAGCTTGTTCATATCCCTAATCATTCTTGCTTCTTCATTATTTATATAAAATGCAGTAATTATAGTAGATAGATATATAAAAAGAATAATTAAGCAAATTGTCCATGTAATAATGCTTATTTTACTTTTATTTATTATTTCTATATCATTTTCTTCAAATTTTAATGTAGCAATTTTTCTATTCAAGTCATCTTTTATGGTTATAGTATTTCCTTTTTGTGTAATCCAATACTTGTTATCAATATACATTCTTAGCCTAATTTTATTATATCCAATAGAATTTATCCCTTCGTTATAAATATCCTCATATTTTA
>CATLDI010000004.1 GCA_949902805.1 uncultured Clostridiaceae bacterium | reverse complement strand
CATTTGAGTTATCTTTAGTTATGATTGTTTCTAATATATATGGTTTATCTCTTAATAATTTTCTATTATTTTCTGATATATTACTTATAAGTTCAGTATTCAAAATGTAATCTAAATTTATATTCCGACATATTTCATCATTTTTTTATATATACTCTAATCCTTTTTCATTTTTCAATATTGCTATTAAAATATCATCTTTATTGTTTTTTAAATCTTCATTTGTATAAGAAATTGAAAGTTTACATTCTATTAATATCTTTTGTAGTTCACTTAATTCTATTACACCTTCATCTTTAATAAGCGTTACTCTTAGCTTATTATCTATTTTAAATTTATATAAATTATGTAATAAATATATTTGGGAAATATTTTCATTTAATTCTTCAATATTACACCCTGTTGATGTTTCTTCTTCTCCCAAAATATAATAATCTTTGTCATTTTTTAACTTTCTAACTACATCTATTATTTTTGCATTTCCATTTTGTTCAATTTGTATATCAATAATAATTATTTTTAATTCTTCTAGTGCTTCTGATTTTTCGATTTCATATACAGATTTTTTTGCCTGTTTTATAATTCCATTATTTCCAATTGATAAATTAATTACAACACCTGATAATATTATTAATATTATTATGGTTATTATTAAAGCTATTAATGTTATTGCCTTTGATTCTTTTGCTTTTATCATTCGTTTTCTCCTTATCTTTTTTTATTTGTCATAGTTATTTATATATAGTGGATTTTATCAAAAGCTAACATTTATGTCAATAATTAAATTCTATTTTTAAATTACTCATAAGCAGAAAATCTCATTAGCCTATGAAATATAACAAAAATTATTGAAAATTTATTACCGCTTATTCTACATCTATATATATATTACTTTCTTCCTTTACTTTAATCCCTGACTTTGGAATTTGCTCTTTTACAGTTGTAGTTTCTTTATCTAGTTCACCTTGTTCATTTGATATTACTAGTTTTAAATTGATTTCTTTTAGTAGTTTTTCTGCTTCTTTTATGGTTTTTCCTTCTATATTGGGTACTTCTACTTCCTTTTTCATTTCTTCTTCTAGTTCTCCATCTTTTACAGTTTCTAAATATGGAAGTACTTCTCCAAATATTTGTGAACCTATTGGTGCTGCTACGCCTCCTCCCTGGTGACCGCCTTCTCCTGTTGGGTTATATAGTGTTATTAGTACTGCTACTGTTGGATTTGATATTGGTGCTACTCCTATAAATGAGGTTACGTATTTTCCTGTGTTTACACCATCTTCTGATGTTCCTGTTTTTCCTCCTATTCTATAACCTTTTACTTGTGAATTTTTTCCTGTTCCTTCTGCTACAACACTTTCCATCATGCTAAGTACATTCTTTGCAGTTTCTTCTGATATTACTCTATCTTTTTTTATTACTTCTACTTCCTTCCTTTCTCCTGTTTGACTATCAATAGTTGCTTTTACTATTCTTGGCTGTATATATGTTCCTCCATTTGCAATTGTTGATACCATTGTAATCATTTGTATTGGCGTTACTTCAAACCTTTGACCAAATGCTATTGTTCCGAAGTTCTACTGGTCCTACTTTTTCTTCTTTTAGAAATATTGAACCTGCTTCACCTGGAAGGTCTACTCCTGTTCTTCTTAAAAAGCCAAATTTTTCTAAATATTCATAGTATTTGTGTACGCCAAGTTTTTGTCCTAATCCTATAAATACAGGGTTACATGAATTCATTAACCCTTGTCTTAAACTTTCTGAGCCATGTGGTCTATAATGTCTCCAACATTTTATTCGAACTCCTGCTACTTCAATGCTTCCTGTACAACAGAATTCGCCTTCTTTATCTACTTCTGCAATCTTTTCTTCCAGTGCTGCTGATGCTGTTACTAATTTAAAAGTAGAACCCGGTTCATATGTATCTGATATTGCTTTATTTCTCCACATTGCTTGAAGATTTTTAGTTTTTTCTGATTGTTCCATACTATCCCATACTGATTTTAGTTCTTCTGTATTTGGACTATATGGTTCGTTTAAATTATAATTTGGATATCCGCGCCATAGCTAAAATATCGCCATCTTGTGGGTTCATAACCATTATATTTCCGCCATCTGTACATTTATTATCTATACATGCTTCTTTTAAATATTTTTCTGCTATTCCTTGAATTGTGCTATCTATTGTAAGTATCAAGTCATTTCCATCAATAGCTGGTACATAGTTTTCTGTGGAATTCTTTATTTCTCCACCTTTTGCATCTGTTACTTTTACTATTTTACCTTGTGAACCTTTTAAGGTTTTATCATAAACAGCTTCTATTCCATCTAAGCCTTGGTTGTCACTTCCACAAAACCCAATAATTTGTGAGGCTAAATTATTATATGGATAATATCTTTTAGTATCTTCATCTATATTTATACCTGAACTAATATTGTTTTGGTTCATCCATATTCTTAATTCATCTGCCTTTTCTTTTTCTACTTTTTTTATAATTGTTTCTATCGAACTTCTTTTATTTACCTTTTTTAGTACGGTTTCATAGTCCAAATTAAATATATTAGCTAAAGCGATTGCTACTTTTTCTTTACTCTCTTTTGGAATATTTACTGGGTTTACTGTTATAGTTTCCACAGTTGAACTAACTGCTAAAATATTTTTTCCTGTACTATCAAAAATAGTTCCTCTTTTTGGGTTTATATTTCTATCTAATGTTTGTTGCACATATGCCATACTTTTTAGTTCTTCACCTTGTATAAGCTGAATAACTCCAATTCTTACTGTTAGACATATTAATAAAATTATTGCTATAATTAATTCCAATTTAATTTTGTTTTTTCTAGTTATATTACCTATTGGTTCAGAATTAGCTGATGCTTTTTTGTTTAGCTTTTTAAAATTTATTGGCTTTCTTTTCTTTAATTTATTTATTTCTTTATTGTTGTCTTGTTTTTCTATTTGTTTTTTTAATTTGTTTTTTACAATTTGCCTTTCAGTTTTTTTTATATTATCTTTTTCTTTTTTATTTTTTAAGTTATTTATAATATTCTTTCTGGAATTTTTCAAATTTTTCAGTCCTTTCTATTATAAGAATATGAAATAGGGAATAAAAAAAGAACAATTTGTATTATTTACAAATCATTCCTTATTTTATACTCTCTGTTAAACCTTTCCAAAGCTTTTGCCAGAAATTTAAATTATCTTCTAGTTTTACTTCTTCAACTGCTGGCTCAATATAGTCTTTTTTAGGTAAATTTACATATATTTTTTGGTTGTTATTTAATTTTTGCATACCTAACTTTTCTTTGGCCATTTGTTCTACATTATTTAGATTTAAACTACTTTCTATATTTACTTTTAATTGTTCATTTTCTTTTTGAATACTGCTTAATTGCTCCCTTAAACTCTCTTTTTCATTAAAGCTTTCTGCAATTTGTGAGTTTCTATAACTAATACCAAGTAATATCATAAAACCTATTGCAATATACAATACTAACTTTGCCCTTGGTTTTAGTTTAGACTTAGTTGCTACTTTTTTATTTACTTTTCTTTTTGCTGCTGATTTCTTATTTTTATATAGGTCTTGTTTCTTATATGGTGTATATTCTGGTTCTATCTTTCTTGGGCTAGTTTCATATTGATATCCGTAATATCTTTGGTATGCCATAGATTCTCACCTCTTTTCTTATGATTATATTTTTTCAAAAATTCTTAATTTAGCACTTTTTGATCTAGAATTTCTTTCTAATTCTTCTTTTGTTGCAGTAATTGGTTTTTTATTAATAACTTTTCCTTCTGATTTACATCCACATACACAATATGGCAAATCACTTGGACATGTACATATTCCTTCTGCCTGTTTAAATGCTTCTTTTACTGCCCTATCTTCTAGTGAATGAAATGTAATTACACATAATCTTCCTTTGCTTTCTAAGCATTCTATACATTGATTTATTGTATTATATAATGGTTTTATTTCATTATTAACTTCTATTCTTATAGCTTGAAATGTTCTTTTAGCAGGATGCCCATCTTTTTGCTTTGATATAGGTATAGATTTTCTTATTATTTCGACAAGTTCAGCAGTAGTTTCAATTACTTTTTTAGCTCTTTCTTTTACAATATTGCTAACTATTGTTTTAGCAAATTTTTCTTCTCCATATTGTTCTATTATTTTTGTTAATTCTCCTTGAGAATATTCGTTTACTACATATTTAGCCGTTAACCCTTGTGTTTTATCCATCCTCATATCTAGCTCAGCTTCACCCATGTAGCTAAATCCCCTTTGTCTTTCATCTAATTGATATGAAGAAACTCCTAAGTCTAACAAAATTCCATTTACCTTTTCTATTTGTAAATTATTTAACAAAGTTTTTATATCATCATGATTTCCATGAATGTATTTTATGTTTTTATAACTCTTAAGTCTTTTGCTTGCGGCATCTAGCGCTTCTTCATCTCTATCTATTCCTATAAGTAAACCTTTTTCTGATAATCTTTTTATGATTTCGCTGCTATGCCCTGCTCCTCCTAATGTTCCATCTACATATATTCCATCTGGTTCTATATTTAGTCCTTCTATACATTCATTTAGCATAACTGGCTCATGTTTAAATTCCACTTTTTTCTCCTAATTTCATATTTTTATAGGCTACAAATAGCATGAACAGTTGGTATTTTTTCTTTTATGTAGTACCAACTGCGTCATGCCATTATTATTCTTTTGTATATTTATAGGCCTTTATTCTTTAGTATATTTATATTTTTACTTTTGTAAGCTAATAAATATCTTTTGATTTTTTCAAAATCTTTTGTGGATTATACATCCTTTGTTTTAAACTTAATTTTTTATCTTTTGTATTTTTAAATCTTTTGTATCTTTACTTTTTATCTTTTGTGTATCTTGCTTTTTTATTTTCTTTTGTAAATTTATTTTTTAGGAAATTGCTTTCCTCAAAAACCCTTTTTATATTCCTAACATTGTCATATTTTCTGCTATTTCATCTGCTGAAATTTCCCCATCGCATTTTTCCCAAGTAGCTTTATCCCAAATTTCAAGTCTTGTTCCCACTCCAATTATAACTGCTTCTTTTTCTAAGTTTGCTACTGTTCTTAAATTGTTTGGAATTAAGAATCTTCCTTGTTTATCTATTTCACATTCTGTCGCACCAGATAGGAAAAATCTTACGAAATTTCTGGCATTTTTGTCTGAAAGTGGAAGTGCTTTTAATTTAGATTCAAAATTCAACCATTCATTTTGTGAAAACGCAAATAAACATCCATCTAACCCTTTTGTTACAATGAACTTTTCTCCCATGTCTATTCTTAATTTCGCTGGCATTATCAATCTGCCTTTAACATCTAGAGAGTGCTCGTATTCACCTATTAACAATTGAATTTCACCTCCTCCACATTTTTACCACTTTGCACCACTTTGCTCCACTTTTATTAAATTTTAATATAAGAATACAAAAAAAGCAATAGTTTTTTTAAATTTTCTGAAAAAATTTTAAAAACTATTGTTACTATTCACGACTAATATATATTTTTATGTTGTAGGGGCTTAATCGGCTAGGAATACCAAATTACGCCCTTAGCATATATTTTAATCTTTTTGTAAATTTAAAATATGTGTTTAGAGCGTAATTTGGTAAATTCTCTTAGGTATTCCTTACCGATTAAGCCCCTACATTTTTATAATATTTATTTTACTTCCTTTGCTTTTACAACCAACCTTTGTTGCCCATAAGTTTTGCAAGTAATTAAAGTTAATTCTCTTTTTCCTTCAGTTAATTGAGAAGTACAGGCTGTATCTGTTGGTTCTACAACATATCTATCATACACTGAATATTTTATTACTCTTCCCGTCATGTCTTTTAATTCTATGATATCCCCATTCGCTATTTCAGGTAATTTCCCAAACATTTTTCCACTTTTATAGTTATGACCTACAATACAGTAATTTCCTATTTCATTTGGTTTAGGGCCCCAATATTTGTTTAATGATATTTTTAGAAGTTCTTCAGACCATTCTGATAAAACAGGATAATTTATTCCTAGTCTAGGTATATTTAAAACTGCTTCTGGAATTGCACTTGTTCCATTTGGTAATTTGTATTCTGTAACATTTTCTTGTGCGTTTTCTTGTATATTTTCTTGTACATTTATTTCTTCAGGTTCTTCATCTTCTTCAAGTGCAACTACAATCATTCCATCATATTCTTTTATTGTAGTATCTTTTTGAATTTCATTTTTTTCTAAAAAATCTATTCCTTGTAATATTTCTTTAGAAACTTCTTCACTCTTATTTCTGTCATATTCTGCATATATATAGTAAGAAAATAATAGGCACACTAATAAAACAGATAAAAAGAACTGAAATTTATACATTTTCTTTTTTCTGCGTAATTCTGGTGTAATATACAATTTCTCCGTTACAAGAATTTGGTTCATATATAACTCTCCTATTATTTGCTATTATCATTATAGCATACCTATTATTACTATTTCAACAATGTAATATAAATTTAATATTTACTATATATTTTATTCACAGCTATCGTTTAAAGTCCGCTCCCATGGGTTAATAATTTTGCTGTGAATTGTAGCATTTTCAATTGCGTTGGCTAAGTTTGCGAAGTCTTGCATGCTTAAACTTTCCCCTCTTACTTTTTCATCTAGTCCTACTTTTTCTAGTAGTTCTTTGGCTTGTTTTTTATCTACTCTTCCGCTGTTAGAAAGTCCATTTATTAGTGTTTTTCTTCTTTGCATAAATGCTAATTTTATTAGTTTAAAAAATAATTTTTCATTTGTAAGTTCTACAGGGTGTGCTTTTCTTAATTTCAAGTTTATTACTTCCGATTCTACTTCTGGCTTTGGAATAAAACTTGAATTTGGAACTATTAGTACTTCTTGTGGCTCACAATAGTAATTAATAGCATATGTTATTGCTCCTGAAAGTTTATCTCCTGGTGTTGCTGTTAATCTTTTTGCAACTTCTTTTTGTATCATAACTGTTATACTTTGTATGTTTAACCTATCTTCTAATAATTTCATAATAATTGGCGTTGTTATATAATATGGTAAATTTGCTACTATTTTTACATTTTCTGCATTTTGTTCTTTTATCATATTTCTTAGGTCTACTTTTAGTACATCTTCATTTATTATTTCAAAATTATTGTATAGAGAGAATCTATCATTTAGAATATTAACCATTCTCTTATCTAATTCAATTGCTATTACTTTTTTTGCTTTTTCTAATAGTTTATTTGTTAATGTTCCTAGTCCAGGACCTATTTCTATTATCGTATCTTCTTTTTTTATGTTTGCTGTTTCTACTATACTTTCTATTACCTCGTCATCAATTAAAAAGTTTTGCCCTAAACTTTTATTGGCAAGAATATTGTATTTTTTTAATATAAACATTGTTTCTTCATATGCACTCTTCATTTTTTTCTATACCTTTTCCTAACATTGAATTTCATAGGGCGTAATTCGGTATTCCTATGTGGTATTCCTTACCGATTAAGCCCTACATATTTTTACAATATTATATTATATTTATTAACGTTTGTCTATTGATTTTTCCACATGTTTAATATAAAATGTTGATAAATGGTTACAATTCATGATTTTGCTCCTGCACTAGCGTGAAGTAAGTAATATATTTTATTTTTGTAATGAAGACTTAGTCCGTCCATTGATGCGTGGAAATCCCCCTTATCTCGGAGGGCAAAATGGAGAAAATAAAATATATTACTTACTGGGAGCGGATTTTAATAGTGATGCTATAAATTGTAACAATAAATTGAAATAAGTGATGGTGAAATATGAATAATAAGAATAATCGTTCAAATAGAAATAATAATAAAATATCAACTAAACTTGCCAAAAAGAAAGAAGCTAGTTTAAAACCTATATATTATAAAAGACTTATTTACGCTACTGTTGTTATTATTTTTCTTCTTACTTTATTAATTGTACGTATTGCTTACTTACAATTTATTAGAGGTAGTAGTTTAAAGGAAAGTGCTAGCAGGCAACAAACTACTAGTAGAATATTAAGTCCTAATAGAGGTACTATTTATGATTCTACTGGAAAGATATTAGCACAAAGTGCATCAGTAGATACTATTACAATTAACCCTTCTAAAATAAAAAACAATGCAAAAGGTGAAGATAAAAAAGAAAGAGAAAAAAATGGAAAAGAAATAGAAGAAAAAGTTGCAAAAGCTTTTTCAGATATTTTTGAGTTAGACTATGATTCTGTTTTAGAACAGGTTAGAAGTGATTCTTCTGTTCAAACAATAGTAAGGAAAGTAGAGCAAGATAAAGTAGACAAATTAACTAAATGGATGGAAGATAATGAAATTTCCTCTGGAATTAATATAGATCCAGACTTTAAGAGATATTATCCTTATGGTAATTTAGCGTCAAATTTAATAGGCTTTTGCAATATTGATAACAATGGACAAGAAGGTTTGGAATTAAAATGGGATAGTGTTCTTAGTGGTACCCCTGGTAAAATAAAAACTATTGAAAATGCCGCTTCTAGCCTAATACCAGATAAAGACGAAACTTATATTGATGCTGAAAACGGTAGTAATTTAACTCTTACTATAGATGCTACTATTCAAAGTGTTGTTGAGAAATACTTAGAACAAGCTTGTATAGAAAATGATTGTAAGAATGGCGGAACTGCTATTATTATGAAACCATCTAACGGTGATATTTTAGCTATGGCTACTTACCCAAATTACAATTTGAATGAACCTCGTACTTCAGTTGCAAGCTTAGTTACTAATTGGGTGAATTTATCTTCTTCTGAGCAGTTAACTAATTTATATTCAATGTGGAGAAACAAATGTGTATCAGATACATATGAGCCAGGTTCTACTTTTAAAATTATAACTGCTTCTGTAGGTTTAGAAGAAGACTTAGTTGAAACAGATACAAATAATGATTTTATTTGTGTTGGTCATGAAATTGTAAATGGTATAAAAATTAATTGTTGGAAATATCAAACTACACATGGTTATCAAACTTTAAGGCAATCACTAATGAATTCTTGTAACCCTGCTTTAATGCAATTGGGTAAAAAAATTGGTGCTCCTACATTATACAAATATTATGAAGCATTTGGTTTATTTAGTAAAACGGGAATTGCAACTTCTGGTGAAGCTAATAGTAACTTTTGGAATTTAGAAAATGTTGGTAATATAGAACTTGCAACTATGTCTTTTGGTCAAAGGTTTAAAGTAACACCTATCCAATTAATAACCGCTATTTCTTCTATTGCTAATAATGGTACTTTAATGCAACCACGTATAGTAAAAGAAATAGAAAATGCTGATACAAAAGTAGTTACAACTGTAGAACCAGTAGCTGTACGAAATGTGCTTTCTACTGAAACTTGTTATAAAGTTCTCGATATGTTAGAGTCAGTTGTTAGTGATGGTACAGGATATTTAGGAGCTGTAAAAGGTTATTCTATTGCTGGCAAAACTGGTACTTCTGAGCCAGATACTACTAGTAAAGACGCTATGTATGTAGCTTCATTTGTTGGAATTGCACCTAGTGAAAACCCTGAAATTGTAATACTAGTTACTTTATATAATCCACAAGGTCCAAATGGTCACCAAGGTGGAACTATAGCAGCACCTGTTGTTTCTCAAATTCTTACTGAAGTATTACCATACCTTGGAATTCCTTCAGATGATTTAGGTACAACATCACCATCTTCTAATATTACTCTTCCAGATGTAAGAAATAAAACAGTTGGAGAAGCTACGAAGATATTAGAAAACTTAGGAATTACTGTTAATTTTTCAGGAACGGATACATCAAATATCATAACAGATCAAGTTCCAAAGCCAGGAACATCTTTATTACCAGGTTCTATTGTATGTATATATACTTCTGAAAATGAAGCAAGAACCTCAATAGCTGTTCCAAACTTAAAAGATATGAGTTTATCTAAAGCAAAGGAAACTTTAAAGAATAAAAAACTTAATATTAATGCAACTGGTTCAGGTACTGTATTGTCCCAAGACCCAATGGCTGGCACTACAGTAGAAGAAGGAACTATAATAAATGTTACTTTGAAATCTCAAAGTCATGATGCACATTAATGAGAGAAAAGGGTACGGAGTTTTGAAAACAAAGCTCCGCCCCCTTTTCTCTATTTGTTCTTGACATCTTGGGTAAAAGGTGTTATTATATAAAAGAATTAAATGTGGCCCCTTGGTCAAGCGGTTAAGACGCAGCCCTCTCAAGGCTGAATCATGGGTTCGATTCCCGTAGGGGTCACCAAACTTGCCTATCGGCAAAAATGAATAATGAATAGTGAATAATGAAAAATATATATGCCATTTTAAAAAATAAATATATTGGCAAGTTTGTATTCTTCATTATTCACTATTCATTATTCACTTAAAACTCATTCCTAAAAGTACCATAATAAATTACTATTAATGTTCTTTATCCTTCTACATTTAGAAGCTAATAATTTCATTATACATATCTATTGCATATTTGTCAGTCATTCCTGATATATAGTGTATAATTGATTTCGCATATTCTCTTTTTTCTTTAAAACTGTATAATTTATGATTTACAGCCACATTATTTTCTTTTATATATATCATTACCCAGTCTATAAACCCCGCTATTAACCTAGGATATATATTCTGTTTTTCTTTTAGCTTGTTTATGGTATTTTCTCCATCATACAAATTATATAATGTCATAAATATTTCTTCCAAAACTAGCTTGAAGTATCTATTTGTACTTTTTAGTTTCTCGCTATTGTAAACATTTTCAATGTAAAACTTATTTAATTTATCTAGCAGTTCTATTTTCTCGTTAGAAAATTTAAGTCCCCCCTCTACGGTGCTATTTTCACATAGGTCTGATATTAAGGTGCTAATTACACTACTATTGTTCATATTTTTCCCCATGTTTAGAACATTTGTGAATTCTTTAACTTTCTTTTTGTCTAATACTTTTACTGATATAGAATCTTCTAAATCTCTTCCCATATAGGCAATTCTGTCGGCTAGTTTTACAACACAGGCCTCCCATGTGTATGGCATATATTCATTAGGTTTTGTATATAATTTTAAGTCAATAGCTTCTTCCCTAGGTCTTAGTACTGCATCATTTACTTCTCCGCAGTGTGATATTATTCCATCTCTTACAGCATATGTTAAATTTAAATTTGTTTTATCTCCATTATGATTTTCTAATAAAATCATGTTATCTACTGCATTCAAACCATTCTTTTCATGCCAAAAATTTTCTCCTATTTCTCTTTGCATAATTTCGTTTAATATTTTTTCTCCTGAATGACCAAATGGGCTATGCCCTAAATCATGCGCTATTGAAATTGCTTTTGTAAGTTCAGTATTAAGCCCCAAATTATTTGCTATAGTATAACTAATAGACTCAACGTAGTTAACATGCTCTATACGTGTACATATATGGTCACTTACAGGTGAGAAGTATATTTGAGTTTTATGTTTTAGCCTTCTATATGCTGTAGAATATAATACTCTTGTATAGTCTCTTTCAAATTCTGTTCTAATATCACCAGCTTTCTTATTTAGCTCAGTTTCTCTTTGTATCATTTTGTTCCATTTAGGATTTTTTTCATTTGCAGCAACATTTTCAAATTTTTTCATACACTTCACCTTTCTTTCTATTTTGGGTATTTGTTAAATTTATACATTAATTAGAACTTCTTCTAATGCTTTTGCTATTTGGTCTGGGCATGATGTTCCTTTTCCGTCTACAATCTACTCCTTTTAATTTTTCTATTATTTCTTCTACTTTCATTCCTTCAACTAATTTAGTAATTCCTTTTAAATTTCCGTCACAACCACCTATTACATTTAGCTTTTTTATTATTCCTTCTTCTACTTCTAGTTCTATTTTTCTAGAACATACTCCTTCTGGTATATATGTGTATTTCATTTTATTACTCCCTTTCTTGCATTTTATGTATTATATCAGATTATTAGTATAAAATAAAGTAGTATAATAAAAATACACTATAAACAAATGTATTATATTTTAAAACTAAGTACCTTTCTAAAATGTAAGAAAAAAGCAACGTTGTGTGTTGCTTTTTCATATTTTACATTTTCTAATTTTTAAATATTTGATCAAATTCTTCTCCGTCTATTTTTTCTTTTTCTAGTAATACCCCTGCTACTGCGTGAAGTTTATCTATATTAGCTTTTAGTATTTCTAGTGCTGTATTATAGCCATGATCTACTATTCTTTTTACTTCTTCATCTACTATTGATGCTGTTTCTTCTGAGTATTCTTTTGATTGAGCAAAGTCTCTTCCTAAGAATACTTCTTCTTGTCCTGAGCCTAGCATTATTGTTCCTACTCTTTCGCTCATTCCATATTTTGTAACCATACTTCTTGCAATTTTTGTTGCTCTTTCTATATCATTGCTTGCTCCAGTTGATATATCATCTAGTATTAGTTTCTCTGCTACTCTTCCACCTAGTAGTGAAACGATATTTTCTTCCATTTCTGTTTTAGACATGAAGTTTTTGTCTTCTGTTGGACGATACATTGTGTATCCTCCTGCCATGCCTCTTGGTACTATTGAAATTTGATGAACTGGGTCTTGCGTTGGTAAATATCTACTTACTACTGCGTGACCTGCTTCATGGTATGCAACAAGTTTGTTTTCTTTTTCGCTTCTTACTCTTGTTCTCTTTTCTGGTCCCATTGTTACTTTTACCATTGCATCTTCTATTTCTTTCATACCTATTTCTGGTATATTTCTTCTTGCTGCTAATAGTGCCGCTTCATTTAAAATATTCTCTAAATCTGCACCTGCAAAACCTGATGTGTTTTTTGCAATTATTTTTAAGTCTACATCTGGTGCTAATCTTTTCTTTCTTGAGTGTACTTCTAATATTTGTTCTCTTGCTTTTACATCTGGTGAGCCTACCATTATTTGTCTATCAAATCTTCCTGCTCTTAATAGTGCTTTATCTAGTACATCTGGTCTGTTTGTTGCAGCTAAAACTATTACACCTTCATTTTCTGCAAATCCATCCATTTCTACTAATAATTGGTTTAATGTTTGCTCTCTTTCGTCATGTCCTCCACCTAGTCCTGCACCTCTTTGGCGACCTACTGCATCTATTTCATCTATAAATATGATACATGGAGCTTTTTTCTTAGCTTCTTCAAATAAATCTCTTACTCTTGAAGCACCAACACCTACGAACATTTCAACAAAGTCTGAACCACTTATAATAAAGAATGGT
Organism: uncultured Clostridiaceae bacterium; assembly: GCA_949902805.1. GTDB lineage: Bacteria > Bacillota > Clostridia > TANB77 > CAG-508 > UMGS1663. Next base: position 35,805 of record CATLDI010000004.1, on the reverse strand, counting down.
ACTCCTGCCTCTCCTGCTACTGCTTTTGCTAAAAGTGTTTTACCTGTTCCTGGAGGTCCTACAAGTAGAACTCCTTTTGGTATTCTTGCACCCATATCCGTAAATTTCTTTGGATTTTTCAAAAATTCTACTATTTCTTCTAGTTCTTCTTTTTCTTCGTCTACTCCTGCTACATCTTTAAATGTAATTCTAGCTTTATCTTGTGGGTTTAACATTCTGGCTTTACTTTTACCAAATGTCATCGTTTTATTTCCATTGTTTTGGTTTCCACTCATTAGGAAGAACCAGAACACTAAGAAGATTATTAATATTCCAAATGGAGTTAATAAGCTTAAGAATAACATGAAGATAGATTCTGATTCTTCAGTTACCTTTATACTTTGTGTTTTCATTGAGTCTGATAAACTATCCATTAAGCTATCTATACTTGGAATATTAACTTCTTTGGGATTATTTTCATTTTTTAATATTACTTGTGCCTTTTTCCCATCTGATGCAATTTCTAATTCTTTTACATCTCCAGTTTCAATTTTAGATATCAAATCTGAATATGCAAGTTCATTACTATTATTACCTAAAATTGATGTGATTAATACGATAAAAATTACTAATATAATTAACCACATTGCTAAAGTTTTTATACTGTTTTTCACTTTTTTTCCTCCTTTGTTGTAACAGAAGTCAGAGATCAGAAGTCAAAAGTCGGATACCTCTGGTACCTTTTAGTATGTACTACATTCTAACAATTTTTCTCATTATAAGTTCTGTTTCCACATATTTAAAGTTACTTATCATTATATAACATATATTTTTTTCTAATTCAATAGTTTTTTATATGTCTTTTTCTTTACAAAAATGCACGGTTTGTAAGTACTTACGGATGCTATATTTTGTGCAAATTTATATTTTTTGATTATTTTTATAATTGTTCAAAATAAATTTTTCCGTTGTTTACCATTACTTTTATATTTTTATTTGGTGTTAGGTATTTGTTTCCTATGTTATTGGCACATAATTTTACTAAGTCTTCAATGTGAACTCTTTCTATGTTTTGGCTATTTCCAAGTACCTTACCAATAGTATATAGCATTAATCTATTTTTTATTACTAAATCTAATGAATTGAATTTTCTCAAGTCTAATATAACGCTACTTTTCTTCTCTTTTATATTGTTCCCTAGGTTTTGCTCTATTAATACTTTATCATAACTATTTTTAGTTTCTTTTTCTATATATTCATTTTCTAATTTTGCAAGATCTGATAGTCTATTTAGTGAAGCTACTATATTAGGGTTAAAATTTTCTTCTATGAAAGGAATAAGCATATTTCTTACTTTATTTCTTGTATATATATTTTCACTATTTGTTTTATCAATTTTAGGATTTAGTTGCTCATTTTCACAATATTGTTCAATTTCAAACCTTGTACATTCTATTAAAGGTCTAATATATTTTTCATCTCTTTTAGGCTCTATTCCTCTTAAACCAGTTGTTCCTGAGCCTCTCATTATATTCATAAGTACTGTTTCAGCATTATCATTTGCTGTATGAGCTGTTGCTATTTTGCTTGCTTTCTCATTTATACATATTTTTTCAAAAAAACCATATCTTAATTTTCTTCCCGCTTCTTCTGTTCCTATTTTTTCACTTTTAGCTATTTCTTCTACTTTTTCTCTTTTTACAAAGCATTTAATATTTTTTTCTTTGCAAAATTCTTGCACAAACTTTGTTTCTTCGTCAGCCTCAATCCTTATCATATGGTTTATATGTGCAACTATTATATTAAAATTTATCTGTTGTTTTAATTCTATAAGTATATTTAATAAAGTCATTGAGTCTGGACCACCAGATACACCAACGACTATATTATCCCCATTTTTAATTAAATCATACTTTTTAATCGTGTTTAATACCTTTTTTTCTAACATTTTAACTCCCTTCGGGAGTTAGAGGTTAGAGGTTAGAATTTTAGCAATTTCTTCGAAGAAACTGCTTGTCTTTCCAACTTCCAACTTCCAACTTTCAACTTCTTATTCCCTATATCGTTCTATATTTGCAAATTTTGTATAATTTCCTAACCATAATAATTCTACTGTTCCTGTTGAACCTGCACGGTGTTTTGCTAGTATTACTTCGGCTATATTTTTCTTTTCGCTATCTTCATTATAATAATCATCTCTATATAAAAATGTAACAATATCCGCATCTTGCTCTATTGCTCCAGATTCACGAAGGTCTGATAGCATTGGTCTATGGTCTGGACGTTGCTCAACAGCTCTTGATAGCTGAGATAGTGCAATTACTGGAACATTAATTTCCTTTGCTAATATTTTTAATGAACGGCTTATTTCTGAAATTTCTTGTTCACGTGAAGCTCCTCTTTTTCCTGAGCCTTGAATTAATTGTAAGTAATCTATTACTACTAGCCCTATGTTTTGCTCTAATTTTAGTTTTCTACATTTCGCTCTAATTTCCATTATTGATATACCTGGTGTATCATCAATAAATATTTTAGATTCTGAAAGTATCCCTGAGGCATCAGCTAATTTTGCCCAGTCTTCATCATCTATTGTACCTGTTCTTACTTTGTTACTATCTACCATTGCTTCACTACATAAAATTCTGTTTACCATTTGCTCTTTTGACATTTCTAAGCTAAATATTGCAACTGGTGTATTACCTCTTGTAGCAGCATATGTTGCTATATTTAATGCAAAAGCAGATTTTCCCATCGCTGGTCTTGCTGCAACAAGTATTAATTCTGAGCCATGTAGTCCTGCTGTTTTATAATCTAAATCAGAAAAACCTGTTGGTACACCTGTAACATGTTGTTTTTTATTATATAATTGTTCTAATTGTGTGAATGTATCTACTAGAATATCTTTTATAGATGAGTATCCTTTTTGGTTTTTAGATTGAATAGTATTGAATATTCTTTGTTCTGCTTGATCCATTAAAACTTCTACTTCTTGTGTTTCATCATAGCCAAGCTTGATAATGTCATTAGCTGTTTTTATTAAACTTCTAAGTAATGATTTTTCTTCTACTATTTTTATATATTTTTCTACATTAGAGGTTGTTGGAACTTTATCTGGTAATTCTGCTAAGTATTCTAATCCACCAACTGCTTCTAATTTTCCCATTGAAGAAAGTTCTGCCTTTAAGGTTATAATATCAACAGGCTCAGCTCTATTATATAAGTTCGTAATAGCTTCATAAATTGTTTTATTATCTTCTCTATAAAAATCATCTTCTTTTAGTATTTCTAACGCAGCTATAATTGCTTCTTTATCTGTAAGCATGCTACCTATAACCGCTTGCTCAGCTTCTGTATCGTGTGGTGGTACTTTCCCTAGTTCCATTATAGTCTCCTTTTTTATTATTTCTATAATTATGTATGTAGGGGCTATTATCAATCGACCGCTCTTCGAATGAATTACCCTATAACATCTATTTTCGGATAATTTCGTTGGAGCAATGGGCGATTATTAATCGCCCCTACATCTTTTTTTATTTTTTGCTATATTTCGGGCATAATTCGGTATTCCTCATAGGTATTCCTTAGCGATTAAGCCCCTACATTTATTTTTAATTTTCCAATTACACCCTCATACAATTTAACATCTACAGTTCTTGTTCCTATAACTTTTATTGTTTCTGTTAAATTTATCTTCTTTTTATCTACTTCTATGTTATATTGTGTTTTTAAGCTTTCTGCTATTTCTTTTGCTGTTACTCCGCCAAATATTTTTCCATTTTCTCCTGCTTTAACTTTTATTGTTAGTGTTATATCTTTTAATTTATCTGCTAATTTTATTGCTTCTTCTTTTTGCATATCTTTTCTATATTGGTTTGATTCTTGTTTTGCTTTTAAATTTCCTAAGTTTCCAGTTGTAGCTTCTACTGCTAATTTCTTTGGAAATAAATAATTTCTTGCATAACCATCATTTGCATTTATAATTTGGTCTTTTTTACCTACCCCTTTTATATCTTGTAATAAAATAACTTTCATATATTATTTACCTCCTTTTATTCTTTTATATTTTACCTTAAAAACGCTTTATTTTCAAGTATTTTGCTCCAATTAATTTATTATCTATCATTTTAGGGACAATGGGACGGAGTTTTTGTCCTTAGGGTTTTAAAGACTAATTTTAAATTTAATCTTCTGAAACCCTAAGGACAAAAACTCCGTCCCATTGTCCCTAATTTAATATTTCTTCAAAGTATTCTTCTATTTTTGTTATTAATTCTTGTTTTACTTCATTCATGTTCATTCCTTCTACTTGGGCTCCTGCTAGTGTTATGTGGCCTCCGCCTCCCATTTTTTCTAGAATTAGTTGAACATTTATATCTCCTATTGAACGTCCACTAATGCATATTTTGTCTCCTAGGTTTCCTATTACAAATGATGCTGTTATATCGCTTATTGTTAGTAGTTCGTCTGCTGCTTTGGCACATACTATGTTAGCATTTTTATCGTTTTCTTCATAGCATGATATTCCTATAGTTCCTTTTATGATTTCAGTTTTATTTACTATTTCTGCAATTTTGTTATAAGTTTCTAAATCACTTTGGAACCATTTTTTTATTTTAATAATGTCTATTCCACATTTTCTTAAAAAGGCTGCTGCTTCAAATGTTCTTACGCCAGTTTTGAATGTGAAGTTCTTTGTATCCATCATTATTCCTGCGTATAAACCTTCTGTTTCTAGTGTAGTTAAGTTTATATCTTTTTCTGAATATTCTATAAGTTCTGTTACTAGCTCACATGCTGATGATGCATATACTTCATGGAAAGTTAGTATCGCATTTTCAATAAAGTCTGTACTTCTTCTATGATGGTCTATTATTACTACTTTATTTGTTCTTTCTAGTAATTCTGGTGCTTCTACATAGCTTGTTTTGTGTGTATCTACAACTACTAGTAATGTGTTTTCATCTATTAAACTCACGGCTTTATCTTTACTTATTAGAATTTCTTTATATTCTTCGTTTTGTTTTGCTACTTCTATGAAGTTATCTAAACCTACTCCTGCACTTTCATTTATTATGTATACTTCTTTGTCTATAGTTTTTGCCATACGATATATACCAAAGGCTGCTCCCATAGCGTCTATATCTGAGTTTGCATGTCCCATAATAACTATGCTTTTTGCCTCGTTCATTAGCTCTTCTAATGCATGTGCTACTATTCTTGCTTTTACTTTTGTTCTTTTTTCTAATTCTTGAGTTCTTCCTCCAAAGAATGTATATTTACCTTCTTTTCTAATAATTGCTTGGTCTCCGCCTCTACCTAGTGCTATATCTATTCCTCCTTGTGCTAGTTTGTATTTTTTATAATTTGTTTCTCCCTCATTCGATATAGCAATGCTAAGTGTTGATTGTATTTTTCCTGGTATTGATATCTCTTTTATTTTATCTAGTATCGTAAATTTCTCTTCCTCTAATTTTTTTAAGTATTCTTGTTCTAATATAACTATAAATGTGTCTCTTTCAGATTTTACTATTAAACCTTTATATTCACTTGCCCAGTCATATAAACTTTTTTCTATTGTTGCTGTAATTATAGCTCTATCTTCTGCACTTACTCTTTGCATTATTTCTTCATAGTTATCTATCATAATTATTCCTACACATATTTGGGAATTATTATATTTGTTTTGTAATTCTATATTTTCTGTTTCATCTATAAAGTATAAGCTAGTCATATATTCATTTTCTTTTTTGTCGTCTTTAGAGTTCGTATATTCACCTAATATATTATAAGTTTTTTCTCCTATAGTAACCTGTTTTTTTATTAATTCTTTTAATTCTTTTTTGTTCTCTTCGCTACTATTTTCTATTTCTAGTTTTAATTCTTTTACTATATTATTCAAGTATGTATTTATATCAATATTAGCAAATTCTTTAATAAATTTTGAACTTTTCCATATTATATTTCCATCTGTTTCTATTACTATTAGTGGAAATGGCGAATTAATTAAGGTACTTTTAGCAGCATTATCTACTGTTAAAGTTAAGTCCTTAATATGGCTTGATAACTCTGCTTTTCTTTTATTGTTCGTCCAATATGCATACATTACAATTATTACAAATATTAATATTGCTGGCATAATAAAACGTGGTTCATAAAAGCATATCGTTATTAATAAAATCGCAATTATAAATAAATATATTTTTGTTTTTGAGACTAATTTATCAAAAACTTTTATATTATTATTTTTTGGCATATATTTCTCCTTTACCTTTTTATACATTATAATTGTACTATTTTTTAAGGCTTTTGTCAAATAACATCAGAATTTTAAATTATAATTTGGTATATTTTGTTATAATTAATTTTTATAATTTATTTTCACCGTAGGGGCTTAATTCCTATAATCTAAAATAAATGGGCATAATTTTTTACTTATGTCCATTTATTTATTATTCTTTTATTCTCTCTATTATTTCTTTACATTTATCATATATATCATTTTCTTCTATTTTTAACTTCTTATTCTCCATTAATATTTTTCCATTTACTATTGTTGTTTCTACGTTATTCCCTTTTACATTATATACTATATCTGAAACCATGTCATTTACTGGTTTTGTTACAACTGTGTCTAAATTTAGTATTATTAGATCTGCTTGTTTTCCTTCTTCTATGCTTCCTATTTTTTCTTCTAATCCTAATGCTTTTGCTCCATTTATTGTTGCTAGTTTTAATACTTCGTATGCTGGCATTTGGATTGCATTTTCTGTTATTCCTTTTTGCAAAAGTGCTGTGTATTTCATGCTTTCAAATAAATCTAGGTTACTTCCGCTTCCTTGTCCATCTGTTCCTATACTTACATTTATACCTTCTTTTAGCATTTTTGTTATATTAGCTATTCCACAACCTAGTTTTAAATTACTTACTGGGCAGTGTGATACACTTACTTTTTTATTTTTTGCAAGTTTTGTTATATCTTCTTCATTTAGTTTAACTGCATGTGCTAATATTACTTTTTCGTCTTTAAATTCTTTTTCTAATATGTCTATTGGCTTTTCATTGTATGTATTTTCAATATCTTGAACTTCTTTTGTATTTTCACAAAAGTGTATGTGTATTGGTAATTCATTTTCTTTTGCAAATTTAATACACTTTTGCACATATTCTCTACTTGATGTGTATAAACCATGTATTCCTACATTTAGTGTTATACAGTCCTTATAATTTTTGTACTTTTCTATTAATTCTTTTAGCTCGCTAAGTCTTTCTTCTCCCAAAGCGTCGCTTCCTACGTCCATTAAAGTTCTTGTTGTCTGAAGTCTTATGCCACATTCTACTGCTGCTTTTATTATATCTTCTGTCATAAAGTACATATCGTTTATTGTTGTTGTTCCTGTTTTTATCATTTCTAAAAATGATAGGTATGAAGTATAATATATATCTTCATTTGTTAATTTATCTTCCATCGGCCATATCTTTTTTGTAAGCCAATCTTGTAAATTATACCCATCTACTGTTTCTCTAAATATACTCATTGGAACATGAGCATGTGTGTTTATTAAGCCTGGCATTACTATTTTTCCTTTTGCCTCTATTACTTTATCTGCACCTGCAACTTCTATGTTATTTGCTATTTTTGTTATTTTACTACCTATTATCTCTATATCTACATTTTCTTCAATTTTTTCTCTGTTTTCACTCATTGATATAAGTGTTGCATTTTTAATCAATATTTTCATATATTTTCTCCTTATTTTTTATTATTTGTTTGATTTTTTATTTCAATAGGAATTATATTATTTTATCACATTTTTGTAAACATTTTTTCTAGTTTTATCACATTTTTGCAAGTACTTTTTTGTGTATTATCACACTTTTTTAAGTACTTTTTTGTGTTTTATCACATTTTTGTAAAATTTATTGTTATATTTTTTGATTTTTAGTAAATTTTCTATAAAATTATTTGTTTTACTTTCCATAATATTTTTTTAAAATTCATGTGTTATAATATAAATGTAACTGAAAACAATATTGTTTTGTAAAAAAAGGAGATGTACTATGAAAGATTTCGATGTACAGATAGTATCAAAAGACATTATTAATGGGTAGCCTCTGGCTACATGCGGGTAACTCATGATAAACATTACTTTGCAACCGTTAGATACAATTATTTTAATACCGATTGTAAAACTATCAACCTCATTGATGCAACTGCTATTCAGTTGTTGTTCGGTATTAAAACTTTAGGTGATTATGATACTTTAATTGCTCTTATGTATGTTTGCATTTTTGATTCTATTTCTAAGGAAATTATGTCAATTAATTTTCTTAAACACTTTAGCCAAACACAAAAATCACTCCAAATTGGAGTGATTTTTGTGTTTTTACTCTGCTACTGCTTCTCCAGCGTTTTCTTCGTTTTCATTAACTGGCTCTTGGTCGTTTTCTGTGCTTATTTTTGTATTTTTGTATTTTGCTAAACCTGTTCCAGCTGGTATTAATTTACCTATGATTACGTTTTCTTTTAGTCCTATAAGCTCATCTACTTTTCCTTTTATTGCAGCCTCTGTTAATACTCTTGTTGTTTCTTGGAATGATGCTGCTGATAGGAAACTGTCTGTTGCAAGAGAGGCTTTTGTGATTCCTAGTAATACACGTTTTCCTGTTGCTGGGCGTTTTCCTTCTTCTATAGCTTTTTCGTTTATGTCTTTGAATTCGTACATGTCTACTAATGAACCTGCGAATAGTTGTGTATCTCCGTTATCTTCTACTCTTACTTTCTTAAGCATTTGTCTACCTATTACTTCAATGTGTTTGTCATTTATATCAACACCTTGGTTTCTATATACTCTTTGTACTTCTTGTACTAAGTAGTTGTAAACTCCTTCTGGTCCTTTGATAGCTAGCAATTCGTTTGGATTGATTGAACCTTCTGTTAGTGGTTGACCTGCAACTACTTCGTCTCCTTCTTTTACTTTTAATTTTGAACCAAATGGTATTACATATGTTTTGCTATCGTCTTTTGATGTTACTACAAGTTCTTTCTTTTTCTTGTTCTCTTGTAGTTTTACTTTACCATCTATTTCTGTTATTATCGCAACACCCTTAGGTTTTCTTGCTTCAAATAACTCTTCAACCCTTGGAAGACCTTGTGTAATGTCGGCAACACCGGCAACACCACCAGAGTGAATTGTTCTCATTGTAAGCTGTGTACCTGGCTCACCTATTGATTGTGCAGCTATAATACCTACTGCTTCACCAATGTCTGCTATTTTTTGGCTAGATAGACCCATACCATAACATTTTGAGCAAACTCCATTTTTTGTTCTACATCCAAATACTGAACGTACTCTTACTTTTTCTATTCCAGCAGCTACTATTTTGTCTGCTAGCCCAGCTGTAATCATTGTGTCTGGAGTTGCTATAACTTCTTTTGTTTCTGGGTTTATTATATCTTCTAATGGGTATCTTCCTGTTATTCTTTCTTCTAAGCTTTCTATTACTTGGTTTCCGTCTTTTATTGCTGTAAGTTCTATTCCGTCATGTGTTCCACAGTCATGTTCTCTTACAATAATATCTTGTGAAACGTCTACTAATCTTCTTGTTAAGTATCCTGAATCGGCTGTTCTTAAGGCTGTGTCTGAAAGACCTTTACGAGCACCATGGGCAGATATGAAGTATTCTAGTGCATCTAGACCTTCTCTGAATGATGATTTGATTGGTATTTCGACTGTTCTACCTGTTGTACTTGCCATAAGTCCACGCATACCTGCTATTTGTTTTAATTGGTCTAAGTTACCACGGGCACCTGAGTCTGACATGACATATAATGGGTTTAATTTGTCAAAGTTATTTTTCATGGCTACACTGACATCACTTGTAGCTTTTTCCCATATTTTAATTACTGATTGGTATCTTTCCTCTTCTGTAATTAAACCACGTTTATATTGTTTTAATACGTTATCTACTTCTTTAGCTGCATCTTCTAATATTGTTTTCTTTTCTTCTGGTACTTTTGCATCTTCTATTGAAACTGTTATGCCACTTGTTGTTGAATGTTTGAAACCTGATGCTTTGATGTAGTCTAATAGTTCTGCTGATCTAGATAAACCATGTTTTTCTATACATTTTCCAACTATTTTTCCTAGCATTTTCTTATTTGTTACAAAGTTGATTTCTGGCTCAAATTCATTTTCTGGATTACTTCTATCTACAAAACCTAAGTCTTGTGGTATTTCTTTATTGAATATTATTCTACCTACTGTTGTTTCAACTTTCTTATGTCTTTCATTTCCTTCTTCGTCTACTTTACTCATTCTTACAAATATTTTAGCATGCATTCCTACTTCTTTATTTTCGTAAGCCATTATTGCTTCTTCTGGAGATGAGAAGTAATTTCCTTCTCCTTTTTCTCCTTCTACTTCCATTGTTAGGTAGTAGTTTCCTAGTATCATATCTTGTGATGGTACTGTTACTGGTTTACCATCTTGTGGTTTCAGTAAGTTATTTACTGATAACATTAAGTATCTTGCTTCTGCTTGTGCTTCTGGTGATAATGGTAAATGTATAGCCATTTGGTCCCCGTCGAAGTCAGCGTTGAATGCTGTACATACTAATGGGTGTAGTTTTATTGCTCTTCCTTCTACTAATACTGGTTCGAATGCTTGTATACCAAGTCTATGTAATGTTGGAGCACGGTTTAGCATTACTGGGTGGTCTTTAATTACTTCTTCTAATATATCCCATACTTCTGGGCGTAATCTTTCTACCATTCTTTTTGCGTTTTTAATGTTATGTGCTAATCCTCTTTCTACTAATTCTTTCATAACAAAAGGTTTGAATAGCTCTACAGCCATTTCTTTTGGAACACCACATTGGTATATTTGTAGCTCTGGCCCTACTACTATAACTGAACGTCCTGAGTAGTCAACACGTTTTCCAAGTAAGTTTTGACGGAAACGTCCTTGTTTACCTTTTAGTAGGTCTGATAGAGATTTTAATGCTCTATTTCCAGCACCTGTTACTGGTCTTCCTCTTCTTGAGTTATCTATTAAAGCGTCTACAGATTCTTGTAGCATTCTTTTTTCATTTCTTTTAATGATTTCTGGTGCTCCAAGTTCTATTAGTCTTTTTAATCTGTTATTTCTGTTTATAACTCTTCTGTATAAGTCGTTTAGGTCTGATGTAGCAAATCTCCCACCATCTAATTGCACCATTGGTCTTAATTCTGGTGGAATAACTGGTACTACATTCATTATCATCCATTCAGGTCTATTTCCTGAAAGTCTGAATGATTCTACTGTATCTAATCTTTTTATTAATTTTGCTTTCTTTTGCTCACTAGCTTTTTCTAGTTCTTTCTTTAAGCTAGCTGATAATGCATCTAAGTCAATTTCTTTTAATAGTTTTTCTAATGCTTCTGCTCCCATTTCAGCTTTGAAACTATCGTAACCATATTTTTGAACAGCTTCAGTATATTCTTTTTCTGTTAAAACTTGGTATTTCATTAATCCTGAAGTACCTTTATCTGTTACAATATATGAAGCAAAGTAAACTACTTTTTCTAGGTTTCTTGGTGAAATATCTAACATTAAAGCTATTCTACTTGGTATACCCTTAAAGTACCAAATATGTGCAACTGGTGCTGCAAGCTCTATATGTCCCATTCTTTCACGTCTTACTTTAGATTTAGTTACTTCAACACCACATCTATCGCAGACAATACCTTTATAACGAACTCTTTTATATTTACCACAATGGCATTCCCAGTCTTTTGTTGGTCCAAATATTCTTTCACAAAATAAACCATCTTTTTCTGGTTTTAGAGTTCTATAGTTGATTGTCTCAGGTTTTTTTACTTCACCTTTTGACCATTCTCTAATTTTCTCGTCTGATGCTAATCCAATTTTTATTTTATCAAACATCTCTAATTCATCCACTATTTTTTAGCCTCCCCTAATTTTAATAATGAATAGCGAAGAGTGAATAATGAATAGTGAATAATCTTTGCCCTTTAATAACGTAAGAGCCGTATTCAAACATTCATTATTAAAATTAATTATTCATTATTAATTATTCATCATTCATTCTTCATTTTCATAATTTCTAATTTTGGCTTTCATTAAAATTCAAAAATAATCCACTGCTGAGCAATTCCTTTTTGTCTATTTTTTTATTTGTTTTGAAATATTTAATTAATTTGATTTTTCAGGGCGTAATTCGGTAAATTTTCTTTGGTATTCCTTACCGATTAAGCCCTACGTATTTTTTATTTTATCGGTGTGTTTCCTATTGAGGACAGTTCCTAATCTAGCTAGATTATTTTTGTGTACCCCTTGTGGTTCTTTTCTATCTTGTTTCCAATTACGAACCATCCTCAATCTACTTTCTTATTCTAATCCGTCATTTTCTAAATTGTCTTCTGCTAGGTCTGTGTCGAAAATTTCTGTATCGTCGTCATCTAATTCTGTGAATAGTTCGTCGTCGTCCATAGCTTCATCATCTACGTCTAAAAGCATTTCTTCTGTGTCTTCGTCTATTTCTATATAGTTTTCATCTAATTCATTTTGCTCTAATACATTTTCTCCTATTTTGGCTTCTTCGTAGTCTATTCCTTCGTCGATGTGTTCTTTTATTTCTAGTTCTTCATCATTTTCTGAATATAAACGTACGTCTAAGCCTAATGATTGAAGTTCTTTTATTAATACTTTGAAACTTTCTGGTACGCCTGGTTCTGGTACATTTTCACCTTTAACAATTGCTTCATATGTTTTAACACGTCCTACAACGTCGTCTGATTTTACTGTTAACATTTCTTGTAGTGTATATGCTGCACCATATGCCTCTAATGCCCAAACTTCCATCTCTCCGAAACGTTGTCCACCGAATTGTGCTTTACCTCCTAGTGGTTGTTGTGTTACTAGTGAGTATGGTCCAGTTGAACGAGCATGTATTTTATCATCTACTAAGTGATGTAGTTTTAACATGTACATTACACCAACTGTTACTGGGTTATCGAATTTTTCTCCTGTACGTCCATCAATTAATATTGATTTTCCGTCTTCTCTTAGTCCTGCTTCTTTTAATAGTTCTTTTATTTCTCCATCTGATGCACCATCAAATACTGGTGTTGCAACTTTCCATCCTAACGCTTTTGCTGCCATACCTAAGTGAACCTCTAAAACTTGACCTAAGTTCATACGTGATGGTATACCTTGTGGGTTTAATACTATATCTACTGGAGTTCCATCTTCTAAGAATGGCATGTCTTCAACTGGTAGTATTCTTGAAATAACACCTTTGTTACCATGACGTCCAGCCATTTTATCTCCAACTGATATTTTTCTCTTTGTTGCTATATAACAACGAATTACTTGGTTTACACCAGGTCCTAATTCATCTGAATTTTCTCTAGTGAATATTTTAACATCTACTATTGTTCCTGCTTCTCCATGTGGTACTCTTAAAGATGTATCTCTTACTTCTCTTGCTTTTTCTCCAAATATTGCACGAAGTAATCTTTCTTCTGCTGTTAATTCTGTTTCTCCTTTTGGTGTTACTTTACCAACTAGAATGTCTCCTGGTCTTACTTCTGCACCTATTCTTATAATTCCGTTTTCGTCTAGGTCTTTTAATCCGTCATCACCAACATTTGGTATATCACGTGTTATTTCTTCTGGACCTAATTTTGTATCACGGCATTCGCAATCATATTCTTCTATATGTATTGATGTGTATACATCTTCTTTTACTAATCTTTCACTAATTAATATAGCATCCTCGTAGTTATAACCTTGCCAAGTTGTGAAAGCAATAAGTACGTTTCTACCTAATGACATTTCACCATCTTTTGTAGCTGGTCCATCTGCTAATATGCTTCCTGATGTTACTTTTTCTCCTCTTACAACTACTGGTCTTTGGTTTATACATGTACCACCATTTGTTCTTTTGAATTTACGAAGCTTATATGTGTCTATTTCTCCTTTTTTGTTTTTAACTTTAACTTCATCTGCAGTTACTTTTTCTACTATACCATCATTTATAGCTGTTACTGTAATTCCTGAGTCTTTTGCTGCTCTATATTCTATACCTGTACCTACTATTGGAGATTCTGGCATTAATAGTGGAACTGCTTGACGTTGCATGTTAGAACCCATAAGTGAACGTTTAACGTCATCATGCTCTAAGAATGGTATCATGGCTGCTGCAACAGAAACTAATTGTTTTGGAGATACGTCAACATAGTCAACTTGTTCTCTATCTACCTCTGTTATTTCTGTTTTGTTACGTACTTTTATTCTTTTATTTACAAATTTTCCTTCTTCATCTAATGGTTCTGATGCTTGAGCTATTATGTAGTTATCTTCTTGATCTGCTGACATATAATCAACAATATCTGTTACTTTTCCTGTTTCTTTATCTACTTTTCTATATGGTGTTTCAACAAATCCATATTCATTTATTATTGCAAATGATGAAAGTGCTGAAATTAAACCGATATTTGGTCCTTCTGGAGATTCTACTGGGCAAAGTCTTCCATAGTGTGTATAGTGAATATCACGAACTTCGAAACCTGCTCTTTCTCTTGATAAACCACCAGGTCCTAATGCTGAAACTCTTCTTTTATGTGTAAGCTCTGATAATGGGTTTGTTTGATCCATAAATTGTGATAATTGTGAGCTTCCAAAGAATTCTCTAATTGATGATGTAATTGGTTTTGTATTAATTAATGTTTGTGGTGTTACTACGTCTAGGTCTTGTATTGTCATTCTTTCACGAACAACTCTTTCTAGCCTTGTTAAACCAATTCTAAATTGATTTTGTAATAATTCTCCAACACATCTAATACGTCTATTTCCTAAGTGGTCTATGTCATCTATTGTACCTATTCCGTGGTCTAGGTTTAATAAGTAGTTTACTGAAGCTATAATATCTTCGTTTGTTATGTGTTTAGGTACTAGTTCTTCTTTTCTTTCAGCTATTACTTTGTGTAAATCTTTTTTGTCAGTTGTATCTAAAATTGATTTTAATACTTCATAATTTACTTCTTCTTTGAAATGTAAGTCGCTCAAATCTACATCTGTTACAACTTTGTGGATATTTACTGTTCCATTTCCTATAATTCTTACTTTTTTATCATTTACTTTTATATCTACTATATTTAGACCTGTATTTTGAATTTCTTCTGCTACTTCACTTGATATTGTACCATCTTTTTCTACTAACACTTCTCCTGTTGATGGATCTATAATATCTTCAAATGCTACTTTTCCAGATATTCTTGTTGATAAACTTAATTTTTGGTTGAATTTGAATCTACCAACTTTTGCTAGATCATATCTTCTTTCATCAAAGAATAAACCATTGAATAAGTTTCTTGCAGCATCAACTGTTGGTAGTTCTCCTGGTCTTAATTTTTTATAAATTTCTATTAATGCTTCATCTTGAGTTTTGATAGTGTCTTTTGCTATTGTAGCTGTTATTTTAGATTCTTCTCCGAATAATGCTAATATTTGTTCATCTGTTGTTAAACCTATTGCTCTTAATAAACATGTTACTGGTATTTTTCTTGTTCTGTCTACCCTTGCCCAGAATACATCGTTTCCATCTGTTTCGTATTCTATCCATGCTCCACGAATTGGCATAACTGTTGATGTAAATACTTTTTTACCTGTTTTGTCAAATTCATATGCATAGTAGCATCCTGGTGAACGTACTAACTGGCTAACTACAACCCTTTCTGCACCATTAATAATGAAAGTTCCACTTTCAGTCATTAATGGGAAGTCTCCAAGGTAAATTTCTTGTTCTTTTATTTCTCCTGTTTCACGGTTAATTAAACGCACCTTTACATGTAATCTTGTAGAATAAGTTGCGTCTCTTTCTTTTGCTTCTTCAACTGTGTATTTAGTTTTTTCTTCCATGTAGTAATCGAAAAATTCAAGAACTAAATTACCTGAATAGTCCACTATTGGTGAAATATCTTTTAATACTTCTCCTAATCCTTCTTCTACGAACCAGTCGTATGAGTCTTTTTGGACTTTAATAAGATTTGGCATTTCAACAAAATCGCCAATTTTTGCAAACGTTTTACGTGTGCTTTTTTCGTTTTTGATATCTTTTATCAAAACAATCACTCCTAAATAAAATTTAAGCAGAAAAAAATTTATGCACCTAACATGTTAAGTTATGTGCTACTTTAGTGAATTGAATATTACGGATATAAGAATTGCTAAATTCATTCTTCATTAAGCAATTCTAACATTCGCATAATTATCTTGTATGGAGCTTTTTCTCCTTTCAGTCGAAAATTCCTACAATATAAATATATATAAAAAGAAGTCCTTCTCGTAATTAATTTTATATTATAAAAACCTCCCCTTCCTGCTCATAAAAAGCTTGATTTTTACATATAAAATTAGTACAATTCCTCTTCTTTCTAATTACGTAAATTTAAAATAAGCGACAAATCGCCTTATACACTTATATTATACTGTAAAATTGTAGGGCTTGTCAAGGTTTTTTCAGCATTTTTTTGAGGCAGTTACTATTTACATCCAAATATAATTTGTTTTCAACGTAGGGGCTTAATCGGTTAGGAATACCTAAGAGAATTTACCGAATTATGCCCTAAACGAATTTCTTAAATTTACACAAAATTTTGAATTTCTGCTAAGGGCGTAATTCGGTATTCCTATGTGGTATTCCTAACCGATTAAGCCCCTACATCTATATTTAATATTAGCTATGAATTGTAACAATTCGTATTTTTTTTGATGCAACAAAATTAAACCTAGTTTTTCAGTATAAATTAGCTTATTTCCTTTTTATTTAATTGTTTTTTATTGGATTTTTGATAATTGAATTTAATTTTAAAATTTGAATTTTAAGATGTCTGAATTTTCTTTTTTATAATTAGATTTTTTAGGTGATACTTTTAAAATAAAAACTTTATTTTTTTCTATTTTGTAAATTACTGTATATTTATCTATAAAAAATCTTCGCAGTTTATTATTCTCTTCTATATATTGATACATATAAGGATTTTCTTCTAAGAATATTACTTTCTTATCTAATTTACTTTCTATATTTTTTGCCGAATTTATTGAAAATATTATTAAGTTCTTATGAATTTTTTTGATATCTTTCCTAGCCAATTTGCTAAACGTAACTGCATATTTCTTCTTTTTATATATAGTTCTCTGCTCCTATCCTCTTTTAATTCTTTTTTGAGTTCTTCCCAAGATATTGTTCCATTTTCTTCAATGTCTCTTTCTGCTTCTTCTATAAAAGGTCTGTAATATTCCCATTCTTCTTTGCTTGTCATTTATTCTTCACCTTCGATTTTAATTATTATTATACTATCTGTAGTAATAAATTTCAATAAAAAGGTTTCGACAAATGTTGTAGATGGAATTATAATAGGTATTTCTTCTTATTATTCGGGATATTATTTTTATTCTCCAAATAATAACTTGTCTAATTTTATATATATTCTTAATGTAATTATAAACAAATGAAAAAAAAATTTAAATACATATATAGAATTTATGAACTCTTTATGTGATTTAGAAAAAGAGAAATACTTTGGTAAGAATTCAAAGCCGCCTGTACACTTTTCATCTAGTGGTCATTATCCTGGATATAGAGAAGTTACAATTACCATTACTATATTTAATTCCAAAATTTTTTCTATCAAAATGAGTTGTTCTACCTGTAGTGTTAATATTTCAAATGATTCTTTAGATAAAAGAATCTCAAAGGTTTGTGAATACCTTCACGATTTTGTTTATTTTTTGTTAGAATATCATAATATTGATTATTATTATGAATTCTTAGATAGTTTAGATGATAAAGAGAAAGAAAAATACTTTCAACCATCATATATACCCAAGAATTATAAATAATTTTATAATAGAAAAACAAGAAACTAAATCAGTTTCTTGTTTTTCTATTATTGTATACATATACTTTGTGCATATTTTTTATCCTCTAAATGGTTCTAAATTTGATAGTACCCAACCATGGTCGCCTGTTACTATTACACTATCGCAGTACTCACATTTTCCTGCTGATGTTATTTTTGTTGGTGCTCCACAATTTGGACAGTTTGTTGTTTTTATTTCGTCTGTTTCTTCTGGTGTTTGTGCTCCTTTTGTTCTTTCAAATGTTAGTTTATAAATTGTGTGCCTATCTTGTGTTTTACTTCCTTCTAGTAGTTGTTTTGTTGTGGCATCTATTATATAGTCTTTCATTGTTGATTTTAATGCTACTTCTAATATTTCCTTTTCTCCTTGTATTTTAAAGCTATATAAGTATGCATAGTCTACTGCTATTCTATCCATTACATTTATTCTATTTGTGTCAATATATCCTTGTATTTGGTTTTTGTGTTGTTCAAATAATTCTGGTGTTTCAAATAGCCTCATTGGCTCCCAATCTCTTGCTGTCCATGAATTTTGTAGTTTTACAAATAGCTCTTTTGTAAAGCTTATAAATTTCTCCTCTGAGAAGTTTTTGTCGTTATTCATTACTTCCACTGCTACTTGTATTGATTTATTTGAATTTATATTATTTGTATTTACTGTATTGTTTGGATTTGGTATATTTCTTGGTATTCTATGAGTTCCTGTTCCTTTATATTTTTTAGAGTATACTATTATAAATATTATTATAATTATTAATACTACTCTTCCTCCATTGCTTCCGAGTAAAAGACCTATTAGAAAACCTAAATCTCCATTTGAAGAATAATCATCGTCCCAATCCCAACTGCTTGATGAGCTTCCCCAGTCACTTGAACTAGAACTCCAACTTGAACCTGAGCCCCAACTTGAACCGCTATCATATCTATCAAAACTTCCTACATCTGCAAAAGAATAGGTGTATATTGATACTATTATTAACATTAAAATTAGTGATATTATTTTCTTTATATTCTTTTTCATGTGTTTTTCCCCTTTCACAAACCCCTTCTATTTTAAATCTATTACACTACTACTGATTATAATATTTTCCTTGCCATAAATCACGTGCTCTAAACCTTTTTTCAAACCCATGTAATATCCACATTTTATGCTTATTCCAATATGGTGCTAACAAAATATCTTTTGGCGCATCTCCTGATATTCTATGAATTATAAGTTCAGGTTTTAAGTGTGTCATTATATCAATTAATGTTTCTATATAATCATCTAAATCTAAAGCTTTATATTCTCCATTTTTATACATATCAGCAAGCTTTGTGTTTTCTACTACATATGTTGAATGAATTTTTACTCCTTCTAGTTTGTGACTATTTATGAAATTCACTGTATTTTGTATATCTTGTCTCGTTTCAGTTGGTAAGCCTACCATTATATGTGCTACTACGTCAATATTATATTTATTCAAAATATTTACTGCTTCGGTAAATTGTTTACTTGTATATCCACGATTAATTAGGTTTCCTATTTTGTCATTACTTGTTTGAAGTCCTAATTCTACACATACATAATATTTGCTTGTATACAATTTTAATAGTTTTGCAATTTCTTCTGTAATGCAATCTGGTCTTGTTCCTATTGAAATTCCTACTATCCTATCATCTATTAAAGCAGAATCATATTTTTTCTTTAAATTTTCAATTGTATCATATGTATTTGTAAAGTTTTGAAAATATACTATAAATTTATTAGCTCTTTCAGCTCTATATGTTGTAAAATAGTGTTTTACTTGTTTTTCAATGTCTCCACAATTATTTATTAGTTCTCCTGATCCCCTTTCACTGCAATATATGCAACCCCCATAGCCTTTTGTACCATCTCTATTAGGGCACGTAAAACCTCCATCTACACATATTTTTAAAGTACGTTCTCCAAACTTTTCTTTATAATATTCATTTAAGTGTCTATATCTTTCCATATCATTCATACGTTTATTATACTAAAAGTTTTTATAATAATCAACTATATTTTTATTACTTACAAATATAAAAATAGCAACTTTCAATTTCTCAAAAGTCGCTATTTTCTATGGCTGGGCTGGCTAGATTCGAACTAGCGCATGCCAGAGTCAAAGTCTGGTGCCTTACCGCTTGGCTACAGCCCAATATATTAAATAAATGGGGTGGAATATGGGACTCGAACCCATGGTCTCCAGTGCCACAAACTGGCGCGTTAACCAACTACGCTAAATCCACCATGTTATAAGCATTTATTATTTTACTCTATTTTAGTTTAAAAGTCAATATGTTTGCATCATTTTTTTTGCAAATCGGTATTTTTTGTTACAGTTCACAGTGAAAATGTTATTTTTTATTTATGATATATGGTGAATCATTTAGGAATATATAAGATTATTTATGTGAGTTATTTGTCAAATAGATATTTCAAGTTTGTATAAATATCACGTTTATGTCAAGGGCGTAATTCGGTATTCCTTACCGATTAAGCCCCTACATTATAAACATATTTCTTACTTTGAAGCTTTATTTTAGTCATTATCTTCCACTGGTGCTTCTACTGGGCAAACTCCTGCACATGTTCCACATCCTATACATTGCGCTGGGTCTATTATGTATTTGTCTTCTCCTGGTGCTATACATCCTACTGGGCATTCTGCTGCACATGCTCCACATTGTATGCATTTATCTGTTATTTTGTATGCCATTTATTTCACCTCCTAATTTTTGTTTAAGTTGTATGTAATTCTTCTACACATAAGTTACCTTAGTTTGAACAGCTAACTTAACTTCGTTCCACTGCACATAAGTTATTCGTAAGTCATTTCATTTCTAATGGCTAACTTATATTTCATCTTCTTTTGCTTTTGTTTCATCCATTTTTTCTAGTTTCTCTAATTCTTGTAATTCCTTCATATGTTTTTTCTCTTCTGGGTCTATTGAGTCATTTGATACATTTTTTATTATTTTTATGTCTTTTGAATCATATTTTTTATAGAAATATTCTCCTTCAGAGTCTTTTAGTTTTACACGTATTCTTTCTTTAAGTGTTTCTACACTGTCTACTACCCCTTCACCATCTTCTGTTTTTACTATTGCTCCTATTTTTGGAAGTCTTTTTAGTTTTTCTTCATATACATCTTGTTCATATTTTAAGCAGCACATTAGTCTTCCACAATTTCCTGAAATTTTTGATGGATTTAATGACATATTTTGTTCTTTTGCCATTTTTATTGATACTGTTTCAAAGTTCCCTAGGAATGAACAACAACATAGCTCTCTTCCACAAATTCCATTCCCACCTATTCTTTTTATTTCGTCTCTTACTCCTATTTGTCTTAATTCAATTCTAGTTTTAAAAATTGCTGCTAAATCTTTTACTAAATCTCTAAAATCTATTCTTCCATCTGCTGTAAAATAGAATAGTACTTTGCTTTTGTCAAATTTAAATTCTACATCAGTTAAGGTCATATCTAATTTATGCTCTTGTATCTTCTTCTGACAGATTTTAAATGCTTCTTTTTCTTTTTCTTTGTTTTCTTCGTAAGTCTTCCTATCTTTCTTATTTGCAATTCTGATTACTTTTTTCAGTGGTGCAACAACTTTCTCTTCTGGAATACTTCTATTGGCAATTGCAACTTCTCCATATTCCTCGCCTTGTGATGTTTCTACAATTACAAAGTCTTTATTCGTTATTTTTAAGTCTCCTGGATCAAAAAAATATATTTTGCCAGGTTTTTTAAATCTAACACCTACTATAGTTTTCACTGTTAATTTCCTCCCATATTTTTATCAAAAGGTTATCTATTGTCATATCATAGTTACTATTTGCTGTTAACCTTTTTTTTGTTTCTTCTACATATTTTATACAATTTATCTTTTCTATTTCTTTTGTTTTTAATAATAGAACATTTAAGTATTCTAATAACTCAAAAATTATTTCTTTAGATTTGTATAATATATCTGCGTTGTTTAGTATATATACCAAATCTTCTTTATCTAATTTTTTAACTAATTCTTCTAATTTCAAATAATCGTCTTTATTATCTCTTACATTTATTATTTTCCCTATACTACCATTGCAAAATGATATCATATTAGTTGTAATTCCTTCAATAGAGTTTTCTTCAATGTAATTTAGAATGTCTTTATCTTCAATTTTGTTAAAGCTTACTTTCATGCATCTTGATTTTATTGTATTTAGTAGTTTGTTTTCATTTGATGCTATTAAAATTATAGTTGCATATTCTGGTGGCTCTTCAATTGTTTTTAGCAAGCAATTTTGAGCTTCTTTTGTCATAGTATCACTATTATCTATTATGTATATTTTTCTATTTGAAATAATTGGCTTTTCAGATATCTTTTGCTGTAAATAACGTATTTGCTCTATTTTAATAGCTTTTTCTTCATTTTCTATAATCATTAAGTCTGGATGATTATTATTTTTTAGTTTAAAGCATGCTTCACATGTTTCGCATGGTTTGTTTTCTGCTTCACAAAGAAGCATTTTAGCAAATTCACGAGCAAAGATACTTTTGCCAATTCCTTCAATTCCTAAAAATAAATAGCTGTGCAGAATATTATTTGTTTTTACTGTTTTTTCTATCATTTGTTTAACTTTTTCGTTTCCAATTATATTCTCAAAACTCAAAATTATCCTCCTATGTAAAATTCACATTTGTTGTAGTGGCTTAATCGGTTAGGAATACCTAGGAGAATTTACCCAATTACGCCCTAATACCTAATTATTAATTAGATCTTATTTAGATGTTTCAATTACATGTGGGCGTAATTCGGTATTCCTCTTGGGGATTCCTTACCGATTAAGCCCCCACAGTCATTTTCATCTTTTCTTGTTTAATCTACTTTTCCAAATAAATTTAAAGGCCAAAATCTTATCAATACTTTGCTTTCTATTTTATCGATAGGAATACATCCAAATAGTCTGCAATCCATGCTTTCTTCTCTGTTATCTCCCATTGCAAATATATATCCTTCGGGTACAGTAAAATCTATTAAATGCGAATTTTTAGCTTGTGTTGTGACAGTATTTTGTAGGTATTCTTCTTCTAGCTCCTCCCCATTAATATATACCATGCCTTCTTTTATTTGTACATGTTCTCCTGGTAAACCTATTACTCTTTTTATATAACTCATTTTGTTAATTTCTAATACATAATAAGTAAAACTTTGAAACCAGTTACTTGGTTCATAAATATATTCTGCTTTTGTAGATTTTGCAGGTGCAGTGCTTGGTGCTTCAAATGTTATAATATCTCCTCTTTCATATGATTTATGAAATGTTCTTGTAGTTTTATTTAGTATAAGTCTTTGTCCTTCAATTAAAGTTGGTTTCATTGATACTTGTTGTACTACTGTTGGTGTTCCTATAAAATATCTAATTAATAATGCTAATACTAATGCTATTACAATGCAGTATACCCATTCAAAGATTTCTTTTACCTTACTATTTATCTGTATCATCATTTTTCAATTTCCTCTCTTGTATTATTATAACATATAAATTATAATGCTTATTTACTTATTTTTCAACTGTTTTTTATAATTTAGTTAAAAGTCGGAAATCAGAGGTCAGAGGTCGGATATTCCGACTTCCGACTTCTGACCTCTGTCTTCCAACTTCTAACTTCTATTTTGTTGGAATTCTTATTACTACTTCTGTTCCTTCGCCTTTTTTACTTTTTATATCTATACTAGAATTGTTTTGGTCTAATATTTCTTTTGCAATAGAAAGTCCTAATCCGGTTCCTCCCATTTCTCTAGTGCGTGCTTTATCTACTCTGTAAAATCTTTCAAATATTCTGTTTAAGTCTTCCTCTGGAATTCCAATTCCATTATCTATTACTTTTATATATGCATCATTATATACAAAGCCTACATATATTTTTATTGTTCCTTCTTCTGGTGTATATTTTATACTATTAGATAGTATATTTAATACAACTCTTTCTATTCCATCATAGTCTGCTTTTACTGGTGGAACATTTGCAGTAACAAAACATTCTACCATATGATGCTTTTTATTTATTTCTAATTGTAATTTTTCTTGACATTTCTTTACTAATTGGCCTAAGTCAAACTCTGTTAATTCTTTTTTCACTTTGTTTGTGTCATATCGTGACAATGTTAGTAAGTCTGTAACTAGTTTTGCCATTCTTCTTGCTTCTGATGAAATAACATTTAGGAATTTATCTTGCATATCTTTTTCATATTCACTTTCTAAAAGAGTATCTGCATACCCCATAATAGAAGTAATAGGTGTTTTTAACTCATGTGATACGTCTGCAACAAATTCTTTTCTCATGTTATCTAGTTTTACATGCTCTGTAATATCTTGAATAACTACCATAATTCCAGAAGGGATTTCTTTTTCATCTTTAAATGACGCAAAAAATATTTTTAAGTATTTCTCTCCTACTGTCGCTCTTTGCTCTAAAGATGTCCAATCTTCTAAATATACTGTTTTTTCTAGGTTTATATCTATATTTAGTTTTTTGAAAATTTTATCAAATGAGTTATCTCCTTCTGTTAGTTTAAAAAGTTCTGTTGCTGCTGGGTTAATATGTGTTATATTTCCTTCCATATCAAATGCTATAATTCCATCTGTCATATGTAGTAAAATTGTTTCTATTTGTTTTTTTTGTCTATTGACTTCATTTAAGTTTCCTCTAAGTTCATTTGTCATTATGTCAAACGCATTTGTTAACTCATCTACTTGTGTTTTTTTCTTATCATTATTTTCATTTACCTTAATATTCTCTCCTGCTGCTATTCTAGGAGCATCTTTTATAAGTTTAGTAATTGGCCCTATAATTGCTTTAGAAATAAATATTCCAATTAAAATTGTTATTACTCCATATAGTATTATTGCAATTACTGTTATATATCTTATATTTCTAATTTGTGTATTTAATATTTCTGAATACCCTTCAGTATTTCCTACTTCTCTTAGGCTTAAGCCATAAAAAGTTCCTATCGAGCTAATAAGTATAATTCCTATTATTCCAAATATTAATATAATTTTTAGCTGTACATTTCTTAACATTTTGATTAGTCCTTTCATTAGAATAAAAGTGGCTTCGCCACGCGGGCGATTGATAATCGCCCCTACATTTCAAAATTGGTTTTTCCTATTATACAAAAAGGGCGTAATTCGGTATTCCTCTTGGGGATTTTCTACCGATTAAGCCCCTACATAATAATTATTCATTATTCATTAATTCTTCGTAGCTATTTTCCGTGAAGCAATATAGTACCCTACTCCTCTTTTTGTTATTAGTATTTTAGGGTTCGAAGTATCTTTTTCAATTTTTTCTCTAATTCTTCTTACTGTAACATCTACTGTTCTTATATCTCCATAATATTCATATCCCCATACCTTCTCTAATAAAGTTTCTCTTGTTACTACTTGTCCAGGTTGATTAGCTAAATATTTAATAACCTCAAATTCTCTTAGTGTTAAATCTATTACTTCTCCCTTAACTTTAACTTCGAATTTATTTAAGTCTAAGCTTAAGTCTCCAACAATAATCATATTTGTATTATCAGCTTCTTTTTCCATTAATGTATTTTCCATAGCTTTTGCTGTAATTTCTGCTTTTCTTAAATTTGCTTTTACTCTTGCCATTAATTCTCTTACACTAAAAGGTTTTGTGATATAGTCATCAGCACCTAGTTCTAAACCTAATATTTTATCAATTTCTTCATCTTTTGCAGAAATCATTAAAATTGGTATGTTTAAAGATTGTCTAATTCTTTTGCATACTGCTAATCCATCCATTTTTGGTAGCATTATATCTAATAATACTAAGTCTGGCTTTTTTGTTAAGGCAATGTCTACAGCCTCTTCTCCATCTCCAGCTTCTAGTGTGTTATAGCCTTCTTTTTGTAAATTATATACTAACATATCTACAATTGTTTTTTCGTCATCTACAATTAAAATTGTTTTTTTATTTTCGTCCATATAAGTTCCGCCTTTCTTTGTACTTAAGACTTTTTAACTCTACTTAGTTATATCATATATTATTATTTTGTACAAGTATTTTTTTTGTAATCATAAAAATTTCCGATAAAATAGTTACAATTTCGTAAGTTCAACGTAGGGGCTTAATCAGTTAGGAATACCTAAAAGAATTTACCTAATTACGCCCTAAACGTCTTAGATTTACAAAATTTTAAAATTTCTGGCAAGGGTGTAATTCGGTATTCCTAATCGATTAAGCCCCTACATATATATTAAATATTAATTGTGAATAGTAAAATAATATAGTTAAAAACAATCACAATTTCAAAGTTGTGATTGTTTTTAATAAAATTTTATCTACTCTATTTTTATTCTATTGTATATTCTTTGTCAACTGTTCTTATATCTTTAGTGGTAGCTAGTTTTTCTACTTCGACTTTATAGTTATTTTCTGCTTTTTTTATATCTGTTTCATTACTTCTATATTTATAAATATCTTGAAATTTTCTCATTTGCCCTACTAAGTTTAATGTCTTTTTGAAAAATTCTTCTTTGTTTTCTATTGAATTATCTTTTACCTCTTGTCCATCATTATTGTATACTGCTACTGTTTCACCATCAATTGTATATACATTTATTCCGCCTGCTATTTTACTTAGCTCTTGATTTTCTTTAAGGTCAATTCTTTCTCTTTGTGATACCCTTTCATATGATACTACATTTCCAAATTTATCTTTATTTATTAAAACATTTTCATCTAAGTGTAAATATTCTAATTGTTCTTCTTTTATAGGTTTTTCGGCATTTTCTTTATTGTATGCTTCTACTATTTTTTGTTTTGTAAATTCAACTATTTTTTCATCTCTTTTTTCTGTATTATTTATTTCTTTTACTTCTTCAAAAAATTCCGAATATTCTCTATCTTTTGATAATTCTTCTAATTCTTTTTGTGTTTCTTCATAATCATATTCCGCTTCTTGTTTTTGATTTTCTATATTATTTCGATTTGAATGGTTATATGTTAAAGTAGCTGTAGTTGCTCCTACTACTAATATTCCTAAACCTGCCATAGTTTTTATTTTATTAATTTTTTTCTTTTTAAATTCATATTGCTGTTTCATTTCAGGGTTTGCTTGTAAATATTGTTTTACAACATCCTTTTTATTAGTATTTTCTTTTATATCTTTTATTAATTTTGTTCTATCTTCTTTACTTACATTTCTTAATTGTTCAGCATAATTGTTTTTTATATACCATTTCATTGCTAAATTTTCTAATTGTTTATTTAATCCTACTAATTTACTCATAATCATTCCTCCTATGTGTAACATCTATGTTAATTATACTATAATTGCGTGTAATTGTCAAAATTACACGCAATTCAAATTGTTTTAACAACACATTCCTACCGATCAAAGCAGAATGTGTTGTTTTTTATTGTTTATTAGCCTACATTATGCATACAGTATGTAACAAGGCTACATTTATAGTTATTGAAAGCATAAATCCTAATATTAGGAATAGCAAAAAATTTACCATAAACAACCACCTCCTTGTTCTCGAATGTATCAAGTATTGAAAATGCTGCATTTTTATTTCCAACTCTAAAAGCACAAAAAACGAGAAAATATTGATATTTCAACATTTTCTCGTTTTTCTAGAGCGAACGTCGTAGTTATCTACAACTTTTTTCTCTCATAACGATTGATACAAATATCCATCAATTTATTAAAGTATATCATAACTTTTATAAATTGCAATAAATTTATCAAAAAAGGTTGAAATTTTATGAAAACAATATATAATATCATTAGAGTAAATTTTTTATGCTCATTAGAAATTTTAATGAACATTGAAAATGGTTATGCTCATAATGAAACAGTTGAAAACATTAGCTTCAGAAAGGAGAATATTATGCCAGTACTAACCAATTTTTTACCAGTGCAAGAATTAGAAGAAAAGGAGATAACAAAACAAAAAAGCTATGCTACTCAGTTAGAAAAATTTCGGAAAGCTGTAAATTTGATGTCAAAGACATTTGACTACGAAATATCTGAAGATTCCGAAATTGGAAAGCACATTCTTGACAAAGAGTCTGAAGTCTTTCAAGATTTTTGGGATGAAGTTGGATTTATTCCTAAAGATTTTGACTCTTCATGCCTTGACACAAAAATGGAATATAATTATTTAAGCGATTTATCGCAGTACCCAATTGTCAAGGTGTCGGAATTAAAGAAAATGGCTGATGCACTTAGTTTTGTGATTTTACCTATGAACTATATTAATATGGACAAAATCATTGAAATGTATGCTGAAGAAGACGAGGATTATGCAGAAAAAATTAGAGATTCCTATGATGAATTCAAGGAAGTAGTATCTAATTGTCGAGACTATGCAGGAGAACAGCAACTGTATATGTTAGCACCTATTTCGTTTTATGACCCGTGGGAAGAAGTATCCATCAAAGAACTTCTGCCAAGGTATTTCTCGAAAAAATTACATCATTTATCAACTACTTTAGGGATGATTATGCCAACGCAAAGAAATCTCTATAAGATGATAAAAACCAACAATAAAAACTTAGAAAGTTTACATGAAACTATGAAGGAGAATTTTAAAGCTGTTGAAAAATCCATCGATGAATGTCATAAACGAATTGATTGGGTTGAAGCTTTAACTAACAGTTTAGAAAGCCGAGTTAGAAGTAGCGAAGCCAGAGCAAATAGAATGGAGTTACAGTTATACGATATGCACTTGCAAGTTACACAGCTTGAACATATGTTATATTGTCTCCTTGATCCTATCATTTTTTCTGTTGATGCAGATACAGATATTTCGGATTCTGATTATGATAATGAAAATGCACGTATAGGTCTATGTTTTGGCACGGATATGCCAATTGACTTTTTTGTTGAAAAAGGAATGACAACGATTAATGACAAAAGGTTAAAATCCGTTACACACGTTTTGAAAATCTAATTTTTATAATCTTTCAAGCTACTGGTAATAGAACGAAAGGGCATTGCTCTTTCGTTCTATTATTTTAATTTTTAATCGATGTGCAATTCTTGGTAAAACATTAACTGTACTTTATTTTTATGTAACATATTTGAAGAATATTCACTATAAAATATAAAAAAATATTGTAGACATTACAATTTCAAAGCGAATGGATTTGTCCACCATTCACTTTGAACAATTTTTTTACACATAAATCAATTCACTAAAAACAATTTCTTCAGCTTGAGCCTTAATAGAGTTCATAGTACCTATCCAATAAAGCATATCTGTATTTTTCATATCTTCTGTCAAATCGCTTTTATCTTTTAACTCACTAATAATCTGTTTTACTCTATTATCTGCTGTTTCTTGTAGTTCTTTTAAATGTGCATTTAATGTTCCGTTCATAAGCATTATAGTATAATCAGCCTTTTTATATTCTTTTAAATATTTTAATCTCATTCTTCCATATTTATTTAAAATGATTTTTTCTTGTTTAGGCATTGCTAGATTTGGTATATAATAATCTCCCTCTAAATGATATTCAATTCCTGTTCTTTCATCAACTTTTGTTTTTGTTAATTTATTATCTATAACTTTTCCTCCTTTTAAAATCTGGTATCATTATTTTTCTTTTTATTCTTGATTTGCTTGTTTTCATCTGGTATAGTTACTCTTCTATAAATATTATTAGCAATTTCATTTTCATTGCTATCAAATATGCCATTTTTATATAGATCATCACTTACAATTTTATAGTTATTATCTTTATCATAGCAAATTCTTTTGTGAAAATGGCTCTTAATTCTATTCCAAAAACCTTTGAATTTCTGCAATTCTTGTTTTATCTTTTCCTTTTCAGTTTGTAACTTGCTAATAATCTTATCTTTAGTAGAGAGTTCATTTTTTAACTGCCGATTTCATTTTCTTTTAGGTCTATTTCATATTTAAGTGAACAATTTTCTTTTTCTATATCAAAAGCAGAATGTTCAAACTCTTTTATAGCTATATTTAAGTCATTTACACTTCTAACAGTTTTAGTAATATCTTTTACATCTTCTGTATAATTTTTGATTTTCTGGACATCCTCGTTTGAAATAACCATATTATTTTTATTCATCAAAGTAGGTTTTAGATTGTCTAATATTTCTTTTATATCTTTACTTGTATTATCAAGTTGTTTTGTTTGATTATTAGCTTTAGTTAGTTTCTGTTCTTTCTGTTTTAGTTGTTTCTTGATTTCTTTATAATCTCCCATATCTTTAACATTTATATCTTGATTTCTGCCTTTTTGCTTTTCTTTTAGCTTAAAATCCATATCATAGAACTTATTAAAAAACTTTATACAAGCATTTCTCATTTTATCTTGTATTTGTGTTAATGTGGTTTTAGTAAATAACTTTGATTTTACTACTTGTTTCTTCATTCCTCTTTTACAATCATAAGAAACTGGAACACCTACAATGTGCATATGGGGAGAAACTTCATCAAAATGGATTGTTGCATTTGCTATCTTAAAATCTGGTACAATTTCAATTAATTCCTTTACTTGTTCGTTATATACATCAACCATTTTAAATATATATCTTTTATCTTTATCGTTCCAAAAGTCCATATCTCCAAGTTCTATTATAATTTCACAAGCTATATCATTTTGAGATTCACATACTTTTTTGAAGTAATCTTCAATTTTTCTATCTTCACGAGTTTGCTTGTTGTTATATTCTAGTTTTGCTTCTTCAAACTCATCTAAATATACTTGCTTTACATCATTTACAATATCATCTGTTCCATAAATCGTTCTAATCAATTCTCTTTGATTATCATAATCTCTTAAATTGTGTTTATTAACATCAGACAAGTCTTTTGCATTTTGAATTGCATTATTTGCTAAAGAAGTAGTTCCAGACACATTTTCTTTTGCAACTTTCTTTGCTAATTTACTTTTATTTCTATCACTACCTAAGTGAAAAGAATATGCTAATTCTTGCTCCATAAAGTACCTCCTTTGAAATTTCTTCGTAGCATAGGACTTTGACCTTGTCACAAGTCCTAACCCCCTATATGTTATGACATACTATCATAACATGGGGGCTCTGCGAGGCAATAAATTTTATCTCACAGAGCTAAAATTTATCAAATTAACTCGATACAAAATTTATATTTGCTAATTGCAAATACAAATTTGTTCTCGTTAATTTGTTGTTGCAACATAGATAATATATAAAGTAATGGTTGCAACAATTATTCTGTTTTTTCTTCGCAAAATTTTGCTGGCTTTACACCTACTGAAATAGAAGTAGGCTCTTTTGTGTAAATAACACTATCGTTACTTTCATCTGGTATATAATCAAATGCAGAGTCAATTTCTTTCATTTGGAACTTATCTTCTTCACGAATATATATTATACCAAACTCATAAGTTTCCATTTTATTATCTGGATCTAATTTGTAATAATCTTTTAAAGAAAATACCCTAACAATAGCACTATTATCTTCAGCAAAGTTGAAATAAAATACTTGTTTATCTAAATAGTATGTTGCTTCAATATAACCCACATTGTTTCTTTTCTTCGTTCAATTTTCAAACCTCCTAACAAAAAAGAGACATCAAAGTACACACGAGTACTACTGACATCTCTAAAATCCATTTATCATAAATTAAAATATAATAATGCAATATAATATGATTTTTTCAAAGTACTCATATATCTAGCTCTTGCCGAGCAAATATAAATTTTTCATTGATTATATTATACTACGATTTTAAGAAATGTCAAATATTTACATTTATATATTTTTCAGATAGTCTTCTAACTCTGATAATTTAATCTTTTTAGTCAAGTTAGTAATATACACATCATTTGAATAATTAAAAACTAAAAAAGTAATATTTTTAATAATCACTCTATGTGGTTCAATATATGTAAGATTAGTTTTCTCTAATTTTCTAATGCTACCATTAACAAAAGTAGGAATAACTTTAGAAAACTCACATATAAATTCCAATTGCTGTTTCAGACATTCCTCAAATTCTAGTTCTTGCTTAATTATCTTCATTTCAAGCACCATCCTTTCCTTATAGAATTAGGATGATTTTTTGCAAAAGAAAAAATCAACCATTTTACTGATTGATTTTCATATCTATCTGTTCAATAAAGTTCGAACAGATTCGTCGTTGGAGGCGCCACCCGGATTTGAACCGGGGATCAGAGTTTTGCAGACTCGTGCCTTACCGCTTGGCTATAGCGCCGAATATTTTAGATTTTATTTCACATTTGGAGCGGGAAACGGGGCTCAAACCCGCGACCTCTGCCTTGGCAAGGCAGCGCTCTATCAACTGAGCTATTCCCGCATATGCTTTTGTTAAAGCATATCTATAATACCAAAATTATTATTAAAAGTCAAGACATGTGGGTAAATTTTCGAAAAATTGGAGCATATAGCTTATTATGTTTTTCTTTTTTACTTCTTCTTTTAGCACTATATCTATTGTTTCAATTATATTTTCTTTTTTCTTCACTATTAAATTTCCTATCTTTTTTCCTTTGATTAGTGGTGCTTCATGTTGGTATATGCAATTTATTTCTATGTTTATATCCTTTTCTTCTCCTTTTTTTATTGGAATTATTTTGCTTTGCATTTCACTTAATTCTAATTCAATTTTTTTATTTTCTGCTTTATTAATATATATGCGACTTTCATTAATTTGTTTCCAATTTTCAAATTCTTTTTTAACAATTTCTTCTATATTTATTCTTTCATAATTGCTAAATGCATATTCTATTAGTTTTATGCTATCTGATGTTCTTTGTTTTTTTGTATCTGCTCCTAGTACTACTGTTATAATTTGGTTTCCATCCCTTTTACACGAAGTTACTAAACACCTCATTGCATTTCCTGTAAATCCTGTTTTTACTCCATCTACTCCATATAAACTTCCTAAAAGTTCATTGGTGTTATTTATATTTCTGCTTTGACCATTTATTGTAATGTTGCAATTTTTGGTTGCTACTATATTAGCAAATTTTGAATTTTCTAATGCATAGTCTGTAAGCATTGCTAATTCATATGCTGTTGTGTAATGTTCATCATTGTCAAGTCCATGTGGGGTTACAAAATTAGTATTTTCAAGTCCTAATTCTTTTCCTTTGTCATTCATTAACTTTGCAAATCCTTCTACACTTCCTCCTACATGTTCTGCTAGTGCTACTGCTGCATCATTTCCGTGAACGTAGCATTAATCCATACAGTAAATCATTTATAGTTATTTTATCATCTGTATTTAGTTTTAGCCTTGACCCCCCTGTGTTCGCGGCTTTTTTTGAAATTGTTACTACATCTGTCAAGTTACTTTTTTCTAATACCACAATTGCTGTCATTATTTTAGTTGTAGATGCCATGGCTCTTTTTGTATTTTCATTTTTCCCCCATATTATTTTTTTGGTAGTTCTGTCATAAATTATTGCTGCCTTTGAATTTAATATTGGTTCGCTTGTGGGTTTAGTGCTTGACTCTACTATTTCTTGGAATTCACTTTGGTTTAGTTCCTCTTCTTCTCCATCATCTGCGTATATTGTTGGAATACACATATTAATTAATATTAATAATATTAGTATAATTTTAAATAAATTATTTATATTGCGAGCGATTGAAATGGCCCCTACAGTTTTCAATTTATTTTTTATATGTAACAATAAAATCACCTTTTATATTTTATTATATAAGGTGATTTTTATTACTAATTTTAAAATATATTATTTGATTCTTTAAAAACTATATCTTTTAATTCATTTTTAAATTTGAAATTTATCTTCCTTCTCTATTATGAGATAGTTCTTCTTCTAATTCTTCTGTTATCATTTCTATTATTTCTTTTTGCTCTTTTTCTGGGTTTTCTTTTCTTTTTTGTTGAAATAATTCTTCTGCTTTTTGGTTATTAGGCTTTCCTTGTGTGTAATATCCCCATTTTGTTGCTAATTCACTATAGTCTACATTATTATCATGCATGTGTGATTTTGTTTTTAAATCTCCATCTATATCTGCAGTTTTCATTTTGTCTTCTGGTAATATTTCTCCTGTTTCGTCTTCATGTAATTTTGCTTCTTGGTATCCTTTTTCCACACTTCTATAGCCTGTTTTATATTGACCTGCTATATCTCTTTCTTCTTTTTTCATATTCCAAACATTATCTGTTTCTAATTCTCTATCTAGGCTTTTATTTCCTTGTTGGTCTTTTCCTCCTATTGTTTTTCTTGGTGAATGATATACTTTTATTTCTCCATATTCTCCATTCTTGATGGCAAATGTTCCTTCTCCTATATTAAACCTAGATGAAACATCATCCTTTTGAATTTCTCCATTTTGTTTTATTTGGTAATTTACTTCTGTCGGGTTATTTCCTTCTTGATGGTCTTGGCTTAGTTCTAATGGCATTACTGTTCCATCATTTGCTATGGCTATAAAAGAATATCTAGTAGTATTCGCTTTTACATTTTCTCCTTTTTGATTTGTTAATTCATCTATATGGTCTGACTCTATAACTCCCATTTTTATGAATTTCTTTCCTTCTATTTGTGGTAATTTATTATTATCTTCTAATAACTGTCCTAGTGTTTTCATATCTGTAACTTTATTATTTAATTCCATTTCTTGTTTAATATTAACATCCTTAATATTTCCATGTTTTACTTGTGAAGATATAGTAAAATTATTAGTATTTTTCCTTTGTTCCTTTTGGTCTACTTCTAATTTTTGTTTCAAGTCTAGTGTTGCTATTTTCGTTATATTTTCTCCTATTTCTAATCCTATTGCCTTTTCTATTAAATGCTTTTGTTTTTCCTTTTCTTGATTTAAAGAAATCTCTTTTTTGGTCAAATCTATGGATTGTACTACATCTTTTATTTGGCTACCTAGTTCGTCTTCTATTTTTTTGTCTTTAAATAAAATATTATTTTCTCTTACTTTTTTTACCCACTTACCAATTTCTATAGTTTCTAAATAGTATACTCCTATATCCCCTTCATCTACCAAATACAAGCCTAGAACTTTTCCTTTTATTTTAAGCCTTTCCATTAAATATATATCTTTTACTTTTTTATACTCACCTGTATTTTTTAATTTTTGTTCTATTTTCTTTATATCATTTTCGAATTTTCTGTTGCTAAGTATAAAGCCTATTAAATTGTTTTGTTTTATATCTATAATTAGGCAGTCTTGTGTGGAATTCATTAATTCTTCTATTTCATAATCTTCAGTATTTTCTATATATATTTTATATTGACTATTAATAGCTTCTCCGACATAGTATTTTTTATTATTTGTTATACCTATTATTTTTATTTTTTCCCTTTTTCCTATTAATTCTTCTAATTCCATCTTATCACCTGAATTTATTATATATTATAAAGCGTTATATTACAAGAAAAAATAACATTAATTGGAGTAATTACCAATAATGTTATTTTTTCTTTTTAGTTACCATATTCTTTTCTTATAGCACTAATTATCTAGATTTCTTCTTTTCTTAGCTATTGTTGGTATTAATATTATTAGTATTAGCGCTCCATTTATAGCTATAGTTTTTAATATCATTTCTAATACCTTTGTTTCTTTTCCTGTTTTTACACTTGTTACTATGCTTGCACTTGAATTGTTATCTTCTTTGCTTACTTCTTCGTAGTTTGCTTCGTTTTCTAGGTTTGCTAAGGTAGCTGTGTTGATTGCTTCTCCGAAGTTGTTTCCGTTGTTGTCCCATTTTAGTACTACTTCTAGTACCTTTTCTTCTCCTGATTTTAGTTCTACTGTTGT
This sequence comes from uncultured Clostridiaceae bacterium, assembly GCA_949902805.1. Classification (GTDB taxonomy): domain Bacteria; phylum Bacillota; class Clostridia; order TANB77; family CAG-508; genus UMGS1663. The sequence continues at coordinate 91 of CATLDI010000004.1, read as the reverse complement.
TTCTAGGTTTCCTTCTGCGTTTGTTGTCCAGTATTCTGGATTGCTAGTTGATAGTGTGTAGCCTTTTGGTATTATTTCTAGTACCTTTGCT
>CATLDI010000003.1 GCA_949902805.1 uncultured Clostridiaceae bacterium | reverse complement strand
GAGAGTACTAAAAAAAGTTTTAAAAATAAATAAGATAGATAATATAAAAAGTATTGAAGAAATAAGAAATTATCTATTACAGAATAGAAAAGAAAAGCAAATCGATTTAGGAAAATTTGCTAAAGAGTTATTAAGCATATATATAATACCAATAACATTTGGAATTATAGGAATATATACATCAATTAATTTAAATGCACAAGTAGAACAAGAATTAGTAAATATAGGCTATATAATAATTCTATCTATTATTGTTATAGCAATAAGTTTAATCACGTATGTAGTATACAAAGTAAGGAATTTTTCTATAACATATAATTATACACATCAACGTTTAACTTTATTATTAACAGAGCTACTAATTCAAAAATATTCAATACCAGAAAAGAATAAGCAATAATTTGATATATATAATAAGAAGGGAAAACAAAAAATGCAAGAACTAACTAAACGAGAACTATTAGAAAAAATAAAAGAATTAGAACAAACTAAAAACTAGAACAAGAAAATCAAAAACTAAAACAAAAAAGAAAAAACAAACGACCACCAATAAAAACAACAATAAAAGAAATAGTAGATTATTGGGAAACAATAGAAGATGAAAGTGGACTTAGTGTAGATTGGTTAGAATCAGACGAAAGGTGTTGGCGTTGCGGATGTGAAGCAAAATTACAAAGGTGTCATATAATACCAGAACCTTTAGGAGGAAAAGATGAGCCAAGCAATTTAGTGCTATTATGTGAAAGATGCCACATAGATGCGCCAAATGTTGAAAGTAAAACAATTATGTGGGACTGGATAAGAGCAAATGGAACAAGTTTTTATGATACTTTTTGGAATTTAAGAGCCTAGAAAGAATATGAATTTATTTATCATACAACATATATTGAAGAATTAATTAAAAGAGACATTATAAGCCCAAGGGATTTATCAAAATTGTATATGTTACCAATAGGAAGAAGTGTAAATCACTTTGCACATCCATGGAAAAATGATTCTACAAATGCAGGTCTACTTAGAATGAGATTAGAAGAATATAATAAAATACATACAAATACTAAAAGAAAATCAATGGCTTTCCGAAAAAAAAAAAAGACTTTGATGAAACAGTAAGTATTATTTGTAATATAGCTAGAGAATATAACTGGAATGTATGGGAAGGAAGAACTAAAAATCCATTTTCAATTATATTAAATATATTCTTGAGCAGAGAAAAACGAAAAGCGATTTCAATTAAACTATGTAAAGGCAATAAGTACAAAGCATGTTTTACAAACGAAGTAAATCCAAACAACAATAAGGCATCAGAATATACAATAGAAATAGGAGAAGATAAGACACAAGTAGAAAAATTTGTAAGAAAAGAAGTCGAAAAATTCTATAAAGAAAATGGAAAAAGTCAAAAACAGAAATATGTATTTACAATAAATTCAATTTATCGCTTATATGAAGAGTAGAAAAAATGGATAGTATCAAAAGAAATTAAAAAATAAATTCTTTTAATACTATCCAAATTTAATATAGGTATAGAAAAACTATTTCAAGGTAAGTTTAACTATACATATAGAGAAACTAATTTTATTTAATATCCATATTTATAATATAATATTTAATATCAAAATAACTAACTTCTTCAGGAAGCATATCTTTAATTTCTCGCAGCCTACCAGAATTACACATATTAATAGCACTATAAATTTCGTTTTCAAACTTAGTATTAACCATACATTCCAAATTAATATCCATTCCACTCTCATAACAATCTAACAAATGTTGCTCAACAGTTCTTACAGTTAATCCTCTAATTTCAGCAATCTCTTTAATACTTTTTCCATCCCTAGTATAAAGCTCATAGCTAACTTGTTTAGAATCAACTTTAGGAGTAACACTACTTTTAATACTAGCTTTTTCCGAAACAGGCGCTTTCTTAATATCATGTTCTATTACATAATTTTTAATAGCATCAATAAAAACATCACCATATTTCTCTAATTTAAAGCTACCTACTCCACTTATTTTAAGCATACTATCCACATCTGTTGGGTAATATGTGGACATTTGCTTTAAAGAAACGTCTGCAAATATAATAAAAGGTGGAACATTATTTTTGTTAGCAACATCCATCCTAAGTTCTCGTAATATCTCAAATAAGTCACTATCAAAAGGTAAGCTTTCAAAGTCATTTTTACTATTCTTTTCAGGCTTCAAAATTCTTTCAATTTTCTTCTTAATAACAACCTGTGCATCAGAAAATAAAACATCATTTGCCTTAACATCTAAAGCCAAAATAGGATACTTATCGCCAATACTCTTAACATAGCCCTCTGCAACTAAAAAAGAAATTAAATCTCGAATAGTATCTCTACTATAATCACTCATAATTCCATAAGTAGAAAGTGAGTCGAAACCAAAAGACTTAACCTTAGCGGACTTAGAACCTTTAAGTACATCGGTCACCAAACCAGCACCAAAACGCTCATGCATTCTTTTAATACAAGAAAGAATTTTTTTACTATCAACAGTAATATCAGTTATTTCTATTTCAGAATTACAATTAGAGCAAAACTTACAATTATCAAACTTAGGTGTCTCACCAAAATACTCTAAAATATAACTTCTAAGGCATTTACTAGTATTGCAATAATCTACAATTTCATTTAATTTCTGATACTCTACCAAATGGTTTCCTTCAGAAGAATGCTCAATTAAAAACTTATTAGTAACAACATCAGCCCTACTAAAAAGTAACACACACTCAGCTTTATCACCATCACGCCCAGCACGTCCAGCCTCTTGATAATAGCTTTCCAAATCAGAAGGCATATTATAGTGAATAACATACCTTACATTAGATTTATCAATACCCATTCCAAAAGCATTTGTAGCAACCATAATTTCAGTTCTATCATATACAAAATCATCTTGAGAAATAGTTCTATTTTTTTCAGTCATACCTGCATGATATTTAGAAACTTTATAACCATAATTTATAAGTCTTTCATAAACTTCATCAACAGTCTTTCTAGTAGAACAATAAATAATTCCAGACACATTCTTATGCTCTTCTAAAAATTTAAGCAAGAATTCTTTTTTATTTTCAGGTGTCTCAACTCCAAAATAAAGGTTAGTTCTATCAAAGCCAGTAGTCAAAACAAAAGGGCTTCGCAAATCTAGTAATTTAATAATATCATCTTTAACAGCCTCTGTAGCAGTAGCTGTAAAAGAAACAACAACAGGTCTTTTATTTAAACTACTAATAACTTTTGAAATTTCACAATAACTAGGCCTAAAATCATGCCCCCATTGTGAAACACAGTGCGCTTCATCAATTGCAACCATTGAAATATTCAAAAAATTAAGCATGCTAATAAAAGTATCTGAAAAAAACCTTTCAGGTGCAACATAAATAATTTTATACATTCCATGGTAAATATTCTGAATAGTTTGTAAATACTCATTTTCAGTTAACGAACTATTAATATATGTAGCAGGAATACCAACCTGGTTCAAACTATCTACTTGATCCTTCATAAGTGAAATAAGTGGAGAAATAACAACCGTAACTCCCTCAAAAACCATAGCAGGAATTTGATAACAAATAGACTTACCAGCCCCAGTAGGCATAATACCCAAACAATCCTCTTTTTCTAAAATATGGCTAATAATTTTAGCCTGTCCAGCCCTAAAATTATCATAACCAAAATATTTTTTTAAAACTTCATTAGGTGTCAATAAAAAAACCTCTTTTCTTATATATATTTAATAATTATACTACAGGAAATGTAAAGATGCAAAACATTTGATTAAATTATGTATACTAATTTATCATATTATTTCCAGGTTGTAAATAGAAATTAAACATTTTTTCAAAAATAAATAATTAATTGTCAAAAGGGACGGAGCTTTTTGACAATTTTATTGTCAAAAGGGACAGACCTTTAAAAAAATAAAAAATAATTAATAACGTTTATAAAGCTCTAAGTTTTCTGCTAATATATATGAAAATAATAATGTATTGCTTATAAAATTATAAGAAAATGTAAAATTTTGACAAAAAATATTTAAATAACAAGAATAAAATGATATACTTAAAAAGCAAACACAAAAGAGGAGAAAAAGTAATGTATATAATTATAATGATAGCATTAATCATAATAATATTAAAACTAAAATCACCACAATATAAAGGAAAAAGTGGAGAATTCTATGGATGTAGCAATTATCCAAAATGCAAATACACTAAAAATATATAAATAAAAGGAGGAAAGTTTGCTATAGAAAGCAAACCAATAAAAAATGAAAATAATACTAGCATCAAAATCACCAAGAAGAAAAGAATTAATGGACATGTTAAACCTAAAATATGAAGTAATAGTAAGCGACGCAGAGGAAACTTTAGAAAATGGACTTACTATAGAAGAGCAAGCAAAAAGACTATCATACATAAAAGCAAAAACAGTATTTGATGAAACCACAGGAGATAGAATAGTAATAGGTTCAGACACAATGGTTATAAAAAATGGAAAAATATATGGAAAACCAAAAAATGAAGAAGATGCATTCAAAATATTAAAAGAACTAAATGGAACAAAACATCAAGTAATAACAGGTCTAGCAATATTAGTAGAAAAAAATGGAGAATATGAAGAATACATAGACTACGAAATAACAGAAATACATTTTAAAAATATGACAGATGAAGAAATAAAAAACTGGATAGCAACAGGAGAAGCAATGGATAAAGCAGGAGCTTATGCAGTACAAGGAGAGTTTGCAGTATTTATTGAAAAGATAAACGGAAATTACTGGGCAGTAGTAGGATTACCTATTCATAAGGTATATGACATATTAAAAAAGTGTCAAAAGGGACAGTCATTAAAGAGTATTGACATTTTAAATAATTAATATATAAAAATAAACAGAAGACAATTTTCGTCAAAATTAATAGAAATAGTATGATATAATAAAAATTAATTTATATCATACTATTTTTGTATTTTAAAAAATTTTATTCTAAGGAGGTAATTTATGTCAAGATATCCAAGAAATTATATTAAAACAATATATTTTCATGTTATAACACAAGGAATCAATAAAAATTATATATTTGAAAGAGAAGAAGATATTAAGTACTATATTAAGATAATGTATAATTTAATAGAAAAACAAAAAGTAAAAATACTAGCATATTGCATTATGAACAATCATGCACATATGCTAATAAAAGCAGAAGAAATAAATGAACTAAGTAAATATATGCAAAGACTGAACACGAAATATGCAATTTATTATAATAAGAAATATGAAAAGGTAGGATATGTATTTAGAGATAGGTATAGATCAGAGGGAATTTATACTGAAGAACAGTTATATAGTTGCATAAATTATATATATAACAACCCAGTAAAAGCTGGTATGTGCAATAAAGCATCAGAATATCCATATTCAAACCATAGAAAATATAAAAACAACATTGCAAAAAATTATAATTTTATAGATACAGATGAAAATATTGATAAATGTGAAGATATTATAGAAGAATTCTTAATAGAAAATAATTTGCAATTAGAATATTTAAGATTAAATAAACAAAAGTTAAGGGAACTTATTATAATAATAAAACAAAAGACTAAGTGTTCATTAAGGGAAATAGCGGAATGTACAAATATAAATAGGGAAACAATAAGAAAACTATATAAAGAATAAAATGGTTAAAAAGAGTGTCCCTATTGACAATAAAATTGTCAAAAAGCTCCGTCCCTACTGACAATTTTAAAAAAATTTCAAAAAACTATTTACAAATTATGTAAATGATGCTAATATAATAGAAATTAATTCAAAAAAATTAAAAATCAAACTAACCTAATTCAAGGTTAAAAAATCCTAAAAATGAAAGGAAAAAAAGAATATGTTATCAATAGTAAAAAGTATGTCACTACTTGGGTTAGAAGGCTACCTTATTTCTGTACAAGTAGATGTTTCAGGTGGTATGCCACGGCTGGGAGATTGTTGGGCTTCCAGATACTAGTATAAGGGAGGCAAAAGAAAGAGTAAAAACCGCTATAAAAAATTCTGGTTATGAGCTGCAAAGCAGAAAAATAGTTGTAAATTTAGCACCAGCAGACACAAAAAAAGAAGGCTCATTTTTTGACTTGCCAATTGCAATAGGAGTACTAAATTGTACAGAATATTTAGAAAAAGGTAGGCTAGAAGATATTGCATTTATAGGAGAACTTTCACTTGATGGAAAAATAAACAAAGTAGATGGAGTTCTGCCAATGTGTATTGAAGCAAAAAAGCTAGGAATAGAAACGATAGTAGTACCAAAAGAAAACGCAAAAGAAGCCTCTGTTGTAGAAGGAATAGAAGTATTAGGTGCAGAAAGTTTAAATCAAGTAGTAAATTATTTAAATTCAAAAGTTACAATTCCAACATACAAAACCGATATAAATAACTTATTTTCAAAACAAAATAAATATCTATTAGATTTCTCAGAAGTAAAAGGACAAGAAAATATAAAAAGAGCTTTAGAAATAGCAGCCGCAGGCCGGGCATAACCTACTCCTTATTCGGTGCACCTCGGCTCTCGGAAAAACCATGATGGCAAGAAGAATACCATCAATTTTACCAGACTTAAGCTTTGAAGAAGCATTAGAAACAACAAAAATACATAGTATAGCAGGAGTGCTAACAAAACAAACCCCACTTATAACAGTAAGACCATTTAGAGCACCACACCACACAATATCACCAAGCTCACTGGTAGGAGGAGGCAGAATTCCAAAGCCGGGAGAAATAAGCTTAGCACATAATGGAGTGCTATTTTTAGATGAACTACCAGAATTTAATAAAAGTACCCTAGAAGTAATGAGAGCACCAATAGAAGATGGAATAGTAAGCATAAGCAGAGTAAATGCAAGCCTAACATACCCATGTAATTTCATGTTAGTAGCCTCAATGAATCCATGCCCATGCGGTTTTTATGGATCACCCGATAAAGAATGCAATTGTTCATCACAAAGCATACAAAAATACATGGGAAGAATAAGTGGTCCATTACTAGATAGAATAGACATTCAAGTAGAAGTAACACCAGTAAAATACGAAAAATTACAAAGTACCAATGAAGCAGAAACATCTGAACAAATAAAACAAAGAGTAAATAAAGCAAGGCAAATACAATTAGAAAGGTATAAAGGCTTAGAAATATATTCAAACTCACAGCTTACGCCAAAACTAATAGAAGAATATTGCAAGCTAGATAATAAAAGTAAGAAAATATTACAAAGAGCCTTTGAAAGTTTAGGTCTAAGTGCAAGAGCCCACGGAAGAATACTAAAAGTTGCAAGAACAATAGCAGATTTAGAAGGAAAAGAAAATATAGAAGTATCACATATTTCGGAAGCAATACAGTATAGAAATTTAGATAAAAAATACTGGAAGTAGCACGGTAGGGAGGAAAAAATGAACAAAATTTATGAAATAAATAAAAATGATAAAGAGTTCCCACAAAAATTACTTAAAATGCAAAAATGTCCATCAAAATTATATGTAATGGGAAATGTAAAGCTACTAAATAACAAATGCGTAGCAATGGTAGGCTCTAGAGATAGCACACCTTATGGCGAATACTATGCATCAAACTTTGCAAAAGTCCTATCAAAATCAGGAATCACAATAGTAAGTCGGTTTAGCAATAGGAATAGATACAGTTTGCCATAAAAACTCTATGGCAGAAGAAGGTAAGACAATAGCTGTTATAGGTTCAGGCTTTAATCACATTTATCCAGAAGAAAATATTATTTTAGCAAAAGAGATAATCAAAAATGGTGGTGCAATTATTAGTGAATATCCACCAAATACAGAAGTTAATTTATCAAACTTTCCTGTAAGAAATAGAATAATTGCAGGAATATCAGAATGCACAATAGTGGCAGAAGCAAAATTCAGAAGTGGAAGCTCAGTTACAGCAAGGCATTGTAGTATGCAAGGTAAAAAGGTATATTGTGTGCCAGGTAGAATAGGAGATAAAACTGGAAGAGGAACAAATAACTTAATAAAAAAAGGAGCATGCATCCTAACCGATATAAATGAGCTATTAATTGAGTTAGGAGAAGAAAAAATACAAGAAAATGAAAAAACAAAAATAAAAGTAAGAGAAGAAAATAAGAAACAAATACAATGTGAAGAAGAAAGGAAAAATACTAAAAAGAAAAAAATAAAAGTGCAAAAAGAATATAGAGAAATTTATGAATTACTTTCAAAAACACCAATAAATGTCGACGAAATAGCAAGAACATTAAGTATAAATATTGCAGAAGTAAATATAAAACTTACAATGATGGAAATAGAAGGGCTTGTAGAAACACTTCCAGGAAATATAATAAAAATAAAGGAGACGTAAAAAATGTATTACAAACAAGAAACAGGAAAAGAAGGAGAAGATATAGCGACAGAGTATTTAGAAAGTATTGGATACAATGTAATAGAAAGAAACTTTGAATGTAGGCAAGGAGAAATAGATATAATAGCCTTAGATAAAGATGAAATAGTATTTATAGAAGTAAAGACAAGAAGAAATAAAAAATATGGACTAGCAGTAGAAGCAGTAAATGATACAAAGAAAAAACATCTTTGGAAAGCAGCAGAATATTATTTGTATTCAAGAAATTTGCAAGATGATTTTATAAGGTTAGATGTAATTGAGATATATTTAAGCAAAGGTAAAGTATATATAAACCATATAAAAAAGGCAATTGAATAAAAAAAATTGGCATAACGCCAATTTTAAATTCTATTTAATTTATTCAAATACAAATCCTTTGCAACCTCTGGATTATGAGGTCCATTAAAATCCTTAATAGGCGCAAATTCATCTTCTTTATTCACTCGTAAAAGTACCATATCATCAAAATACGAAAAAGCATCAAATATAAATGTTTCAAACTTAAAAGTATTAGGGCTTTCGGGTATTTGTTTCATTCCTTCATCATTTACAAAAGTATTTTTCTTAAATGCCCTATGGTAAGGTAAGCTCCTATTAGCAATAAGTTCAACGCTAGGCATACTAAATAAATGAGCAAGCATATTAATTTCTCTATATAAATCATAACCATTTTCATTTTTAGCTATTTTCATATCAGTACTTAAATGTGAGCTATTAATTATAGCAGGCTTGCCATTTCTTTTCGCAAAAATCCAATCTGGAGAATTTGCATCTTCTTTAAATAAAGTTTTAGAAGATATAGGGGTATTATTCTTAGCAGTTAAGCCTATAAAAAGAGGGTCAACGATATCCAAAATAACATTATCTACACCGCTAAAAAACACCCATTTAATATTTCTATTTTTCATATCTTGAAGCATTCCATGTCTTTTTAGTGCACTAAAAACATCACCATTACCATTAGAAGCCTCTTTAATTTTATAAGTTTCTTCTAATATCAAATTTTCAGTTATATCTATTAAAGGTAACTGTGATTGAGTAAAGAATTTAATAGAATCTTTTGGATATCCAAAAAAGTTCTTATCCTCAAAAAACTTTTTAGTAGCTTCATCATTATAAATACTAGTCATAATGTACCAAGGAATAGTAACATTATACTCTGCATTTGCTTTTTTTAAATTATCACATAATATTTCAAATAAAGATTTTTTAGGAACTATATCAAGTTCAAAGCTACCTTTAGGACCTTTATACCCAAGCCTTGTACCTTGCCCACCAGCCATTGTAACAACCGCAAGTGAATTTTCCTTTATGTAAGTTTCACCTAAAGCTATATATGAGTTTTGATCATCGCAACTTAGTTTAGTTTTATCAAAATAAGGTAAAGGCTCTATCAAATTACAAGGAATTACCTCATCAGTTTTAGAAGCTTCATATAAATCAAAAATTTGCTTAAAATCAATGCGTAAAATTTGATTTACTAAAAACTCCTTTTCTTCATAATCTAATTCATCATAAAAAGATAGTAAATGTTCTTGATTATATTCTTTTAAAATTTCTCTCGCTTTCAGAAAATTATCCATAAAATAATTAACACCCTTTATTAATAATAATACAAGAGATTAATTAATGTCTTGTTTATTTTTGAATAAGAAAATCGAATTGCAAAAACAGCGTTTGTGAGAATATAACATATGGAATGACATCACTGTGATTACTTATTTTCTTATTTTATAATATACATAAAAGTATATTTTAGTGAATGGCAGTCTTTAAACTTTTAATAATCATTTCCTTATTAGGCATATTAGAAACCTCTAAAGCCTTAATCTCAGTATCTATTGAGTAAGGAACTCTAACTAAAGTAATATTAAAAGTCTCCAATTTTTTAGAATCAAAATTTCCTTCTAAATATGCATAAGAAGCCATAGTAGAAAACTTATTAGTTTCATCATCTTCTTTATCATTCATCATTTCAATAGGAACTCCAACACTTCCAACATTAAAAATAGTTTTATTCTTAAAACGGAATAAATTAGGAGTATGTAAATGCCCATAACCTACAACATCAGGAATAGGGTCATTTGCAGTTTTGCCTAAAAACTCAGTATTCTTAAATAAATCTTCTGGGTTATTTATAACAAGATTATTGTACCTTGTATCGCTATTTCCATACATAGGATTAAAAACATGCTCTAAACTAAAAGGAGAAGCGTGAAATAGCCTAATTAAATGTCCACTCATATAAAACTCATAGGAAACAGTAAGGTTATAAATAAAATTTGCTCTTTCCTCGCCAATAATGTCTCTGCTCCAAAACCTTCCATATTCCACATTAGGCTTGCAAATGGCTTCATCGCAATTACCTTTTAAAATAACCTCACATCTATCACGTAATATATCAATTACTTTATCTGGATTTGCACACTTAATAACACTATCGCCTAAGCAATAGATTTTATTAATACCTTTTAAATCAATATCTTTAAGAACAGCATTTAAAGCTGTCAAATTACCATGTACATCAGAAATAATTGCAATTCTATCCATTCTATAATCTCCTTTACAATTTAATAAAATTATACAATAATAAATAAATAATTACAATATAATTGACGTAAATTTTAAATAGAAGTTGGAAGTTAGAGGTTGGAGGTTAGAATTGTAAAGAAATTGAGTTATGGTTGACCATCAAATGAAGCATAATAAATAATAAGTTTTAGTAAAAGTAGGAATTTGCAAAAAGTAATACATTATGATATTATGAAAGCATAAAAATTTCACAAATATAGGAGAAATTATCATGAATTTTGAATACTTAAATAACATGATTAAATACATAGAAGAAAATTTAACTGAAAATATAGAATATAAAAAATTAGCCCAAATAGTAGGTGTTTCAGAATATGCATTGCAACGAATATTTATATTTCTAACAAATATATCACTATCAGAATATATTAGGAAAAGAAGACTAAGTAAAGCATTTGAAGAATTAAAAACAACAGATATAAAAATTATAGATTTGGCAATAAAATACAAATATGACTCACAAATTTCATTTGCTAGGGCATTTAAATCAATGTTTGGTATGACCCCAAGCGAATGTAAAACAACAACTATTGAATACAAGCAATTTCCTATAATTACTTTTAGCAATAATAACAATGCATGTGAAGAACTAAAATATGAAATAAAGGAGATTAATAAAATAGAATTATATTGTGTACAAACCTCAGCCAAAACACATGATGATTTACTATATAATATAAGAAAATTATATTCAGATATTGAGGAGAATAGTTTATATAAAAAATTTAACGAAAATGGAATGTATGGAATATCTATTTGTAAAGAAAATGAATATTTATATTATGTTGGAAGTGAAAAAGAATATAAAAATACAATGCAACTAATAATTCCAGCAGGAAAATATGCAATATTTAGTGTTGGTTCGAGAGAGCAAAAAGATATTGTAAAAAAAGAAAAGATGATATACTCACAATGGCTACAATCTACAAATTATAACATAGACCACGAATTTAATTTAGAATTATATACTAAAGATAATTGTTATTTGTATATAAAATTAAAAAGATAAACAAAACTGATTCATAATATGTTTATCTTTTTTAGTATTTATTGATAAAATTTAGTAAAGTAAAAAAATAAATGAAATATATTTATTAAATTTATAGAAACTTGTAAAGAACGATAAAAGCAAATATAGGAGCAAAGGTTGCCCAATAGTGAGAGGAGAAGATAATGCAATTAAAAGAAACAATAGAAAAGAGAAGAAGCATTAGAAAATATAAATGTGAAGAAGTACCAAATGAGTTAATAGAAGAGTTAATAGAATGTGCAAGACTAGCGCCATCTGCTAAAAATAGACAACCATGGGAATTTCTAATAGTAAAAAATAACACTAAAAATGAAATTGCTGATATAATGCTAGAAAAAGAAAAAAATATGGATGTCAGTTTAGAAAGAAAACTACTTAATGCAAATAGTAGCGTTAAAGCAACAGCAAAAATAATAAAAGAAGCCCCTATACTTATACTAGTTTTTAAACAATACAATGAGAATTGGACTACAGGAGATACGCTGGGGGTAGGCGGAGCAATAGAGCATATATGTTTAAGAGCAACCGATTTAGGTCTAGGTTCACTTTGGATAAGAGATACAGTGTATAGTCAAAAAGAAATAGCAAAATTAGTTGGTTATGAAAATATGGAACTAATATCAGCAATATCGATAGGATATCCAAATGAAGATCCTAAGCAAAGACCAAGGAAGAAATTAGAAGAGATATTAAAATGGTATTAGTTTAAGGTTAGACTGCATGAAAGAAAATGAAAAATTAAATAAATACTACAAAAGCTATGGTTTTAAGAATAAAGGAGAAGGTGAAGAACCATATGCACATAGATTATGGGAAAAAGAGGTTAAATAGTAAATGGATAAAAAAATATTAGAATTTTATAAACAAACAAGTCCTTATACAGATTTAGGATATTATAAAGAATTTGCAAAAAGCTTACCGAATGATATAGAAGAACTATGCTTATTACAAAGAATGCAAATAATTCATCCAGTAGCATTTAGGGATAAAGAAATTAGAAATAAAAGCGAATGCTTTTGGGGAGATATGACAAAAGTGCCAATTACAAGGTTAAGATTTGAAGACGATATTTTCCCAACAGCACAAAGCGTGCTTGCAGAACTATTAAGAAAAAATCCAAATTATAATATAAATAGAGAAGCAAAAGATAAAGTGCATGTCACTTGTAGAAACCAAGCAATAATACTAGCAAGTATATTAAAAGCAAAAGGAATACCAGCAAGAGTAAGAAGCGGATTTGCTGAATATATACAATATGATGGAATATATTATGACCATTGGATTACCGAGTACTACGATGAAAAAGAAGAAAGATGGAAATTAGTAGACCCAGATATGCACTGCTCAGCCCATAAAATAGAATTTGACTTAAATGATATTCCATATGATAAAATTTTATTTGGAGCAAAAGCATACTTAGGTATTAGAAAAAAGAAATATAAAGAAGATTCAATTTTATATGCCTCTGACCCACCAACACTAGGATTAAAAGCTTCAATTAGAGGACTATTTTATGATTTTCACTCACTAATGAATAACGAAATAATATTCTTACATATGCCAAAATATATACAAGATAAAAAATTTGAATTAAGTGAAGAAGAATATAAAGAACTAGATGATTTAGCAGAGCTTATGTTAGAGCCAAATAAAAATTTTGAAAAACTGCAAGGAATTTGGGAAGAAAAGTCAAAATTTAGAATTATGTCAGGAGCATTAAATTAATAAAAAGAGAATAAATTAAATAATTTATTTAGATAAAAGTACGCATATAATTTTAAATTAGAATAAAGTATTTTTCGGAAGTAAAATAAAAGCTAAAGTATAAAAATAAATACTTTAGCCTTTTTATTAAAAAAATGTAATAAAAATCCTAATAAAATATAAAAATAATATTAGGAGGTATAAAAAATGTTAAAAATGATAGAATTACCATATCCATTAAATGCATTAGAGCCATACTACTCAAAAGAAATGTTAGACTTGCACTATAATGTTTTATACAAAGGTTATATAGATAACACAAATAAAACAGAAGATGGGTTAAAAAAAGCAAGAGAAACAAATGACTTTTCAAACATAAAATGTTTAGAAAAGAATTTAAGTTTCTTTGGTTCAGGAGCAATATTGCATGAGCTATTTTTTGAAAATATGGGTCCAGCAATACCAACTTCTCCAAATGTAGAATTAATGCAGCAAATAATAAAAGACTTTGAAAGTTTCGAAAAATTTAAGGAACAATTCACAGCAGCATCTACTCAAGTAGAAGCCTCAGGCTGGTGCTTATTAGTATGGGTTCAAAAGTGGAATAAACTAGAAATACTTCAATGCGAAAAACACCAAGACTTAACACTATGGGGTTGCAAACCACTACTAGTATTAGATATGTGGGAACACTCATACTACTTGCAATACAAAACAAAAAGACCAGAATATATAAATGCATTTTGGAATATTTTAAATTGGAATGTAGTAAATAAGAGATTTTTAGAAAAATAAATACAATAAAAGTAAATGAAGCCCCTAGCTAGGGGCTTCATACAATGTTTACCTTGGATAAGTTGTTTCAAAATCAACCCATTCAGGAATTTGTTTTTCCAATACTGGGTACTTTTCAGAAGTTCCATCATTCAAATTAAGAATAATTAAACCATAGTCATTACCATTAGAAAAATATAAGTTTTCTCGATACTCGAAAATTTCATATGGATTTCCATCGTCGTCAATATCAAACTTATGATTGCCTATAACTTCTGTTTTATACTTTCTCCTTATAGTTCTTAAAGCATCTTTACGATTAACAAATGAAGTATCAAAATATATTCTACATGGAACTATTTCAGGAAGTTTACCTTTTTCCTGAATGGCATATCCAGGAATATATTCAGCATTTGAACTTCCATTATGAGCTTCTGCATCTACAATATGGTATACAGCAATATATTTACCATTAACTAACCGCATTTCTGGACTTTCTACATTATATCGGTCTCGGTTATATACTGAATTATCAATTTTTAAATCAATTTTTGCAAGTATTTCATCAGAAGTGACTGCATAGGATATGTCAACGTTTTTCATATCATGCGAAAATATCAAATTCTGCACAGGTGCAAAAATAACAGAAAGGCAGATTACACCTGAAAGTAATGCTAATGCACATGTAGATTTAATTTCATATTCATCATTGCCTAACATTAGCAATATGAAAATATCTACTAACAAAATTGGCCACATCCATCTTAAAACCACAAAAATGGTTAGTTCTAAGCAAGATACATATAAAAACAACATCATATATACAAAATCTATTATAAATGATGCTATCATATATTTTACCCGTTCGTCAAAATCTATGTAGGTATCCCTATGTATAATTAGGCCTATTCCAGAAGTTACAATTGTAAAAATAAATGCACCTATAAAACTTAAAATCAAAACATTTAACATACTTATTATCCTCCTATAAAAAATATTTTTGCCAGTTGCATATCTATATTAACCTAAAAATAGGATTGAAAAATTTACATTTCAAATTATAACATCATTTATGTAAAATTGCAAGTAATTTTTAATTTTAAGGAAAAAAATGTAGAGTTTTGTAGACGTCCAATTTCTTCCCCTTTCTAAATAAAATATAATAAAAACACAAATAAATGGGAATAATTCTAAAAAAGAGTTTTATATAAGGAGAGCATAAATGCAAGAAAAAGAAGAAAAAAATGACATTATAAAAATGTATGAAAAGGAAAGTTTGAAAAATATAAATGAATTTATAAAAGAAAATAGTATAGATATAAAAAATGGTCTAAATGAAAAACAAATACAAGAAAATATAAACAAATATGGTTCAAATGAAATAAGGCAAAATAAACCAAAACAATGGTATAATTATTTTTTTGAAAGTCTACTAAGCCCATTTAACTTAATATTATTAGGAATAGCAGTAGTTCTAATATATACAGATGTAATTTTGCCAGAAACAAAGAACTATTCAAACATAATAGTAATACTTATACTAATAGCAGTAAGCACTCTATTAGAATTTTTTGAAGTATTTAAATCAAATAAAGCAGCAGAAAAACTAAAAAGTCTAATAGAAACAAAAGCATTAGTTTTAAGAAATGGAAAAGAAGAAAAGATTGCCTTAAATCAAATAACAGTAGGAGATATTATAATACTTTCAGCAGGAGATATAATACCAGCAGATTTAAAAATAATTGAAGCAAAAGACTTATATGTATCACAATCAACACTAACAGGAGAAAGTGAAGCATCAAGAAAAGTAGTTAACTTAGAAAATAGTAAAATAGAAACAATAACAGATTTAAACAATATATGCTTTATGGGTACAAATGTAACAAGTGGCTATGCAAAAGCAGTAGTAATAAAAACAGGAGACAACACCTACTTTGGAAAAATAGCACATACAGTAACAAATGGAAAACCCCAAACTGCCTTCCAGAAAGGAATAAAAAGTGTAAGTAAACTATTAATAAAATTTATGTTAGTAATGATACCAATAATATTCATACTAAATGTTAATACCCATGGAACACTAGTAGCATTTACGTTCGCAGTAGCAATAGCAATAGGAATAACCCCACTTTTATTACCAGTAATACTATCATCAAGTCTTGCAAAAGGTGCAGTAAAAATGTCAAAGAAAAAAACAATAATAAAAAAGTTAGACTCAATTCAAAGTTTTGGAGCAATGAACATTCTATGTACAGATAAAACAGGAACACTAACAGAAGATAAAATAGTACTAGAAAAATATTTAGATATAAAAGGTGAAGAAGATATGAATGTATTAAAACATGTATATCTAAATTCATATTTTCAAACAGGTTTAAAGGGAAATATAGATGAGGCAATAATAGCAAGAGGGGAAAAAGAAGGAATAAAAGAGATTGCAAAAGAGTACAAAAAAATAGATGAAATACCATTCGACTTTTCAAGAAGAAGACTATCAATAGTAGTTACAGATGGAGAAAAAGAAAAGCTAATAACAAAAGGAGCTATTGAAGAAATATTAAATATATGTACAAAAGTAGAATATAAAGGAGAAGTAACAAACCTTACAGAAGAAATAAAAACAAATATTAAAAACATAGCTAAGAACTTAAATGAACAAGGGCTTAGGGTTCTAGGAATATGTGAAAAGACAGATGTAAAAGAAATAAAACATTTTGAAGTAAAACATGAAAAAGATATGATACTAATGGGGTTCATAGGCTTTTTAGACCCACCAAAAGAAAGCGCCAAAGAAGCAATAAATATGTTAAACAATAATGGAATAAGGGTAATAGTACTAACAGGAGATAACGAATATGTAACAAAAGCAGTATGTGAAAAAGTAAATATAAACACAAAAAGAATAGTATTGGGAAGTAAAATAGATAAACTGTCAGATAAAGCCTTGCAGAGAATATTAAAAGACACAAACATATTTGCAAAACTATCGCCAATACAAAAAGCAAGAATAGTAAGAGTATTAGGAGAAATGGGAAATATAGTAGGCTATATGGGAGATGGAATAAACGATAGCCCACCATTAGTAAATTCAGAAGTAGGAATATCAGTAGATACAGCAGTAGATATAGCAAAAGAAACAGCAGATATAATACTACTAGAAAAAGACCTAAAAGTATTAAATGATGGAGTAATAGAAGGAAGAAAAACATTTGGAAACCTAATGAAATATATAAAATTAGCAGCAAGCTTTAACTTTGGAGAAGTAAGCTCAATACTAATAGCAAGTGTACTTCTGCCATTCTTCCCAATAACACCAATACAATTATTAGTACAAAGCTTAATATATGATATAGGTCAACTATCACTACCAATGGATAATGTAGATGACGACTATGTAAGAAAGCCAAGGAAATGGAGCATAAAAAGTATAAAGAATTTTATGATAGTAATGGGACCAACAAGTGCAATATTTGACTTAATAATATTTGCTACATTATGGTTTGTATTTGGAATAAGAGAAGCGGCAGTATTCCAAACAATATGGTTTTCATATGGAATAATATCAAACCTAATAGGGCTTCATATAATAAGAACAGCTAAAAAGCCATTTATAGAAAGTAACGCCTCAAAAATTGTATATATTTTTACAGCAGTAATATGTGTTGTAGCAATACTAGTACCATTCACATTTGTAGGTAAGTTTTTAGGTTTAGTACCACTTACGCTCCAATATATACTATTCATATTTGCAGTGCCAATTGTGTATTGCTTATTGGCTTTAGAGGTTAAGAAGTTGTATATTAAAAGGTATGATGATTGGATTTAGTGTCTCATTTGGGACGTTTCCTAATGGGTAATCTGTCCCTTTTGGACACTTTAATTTAATATAATAAAACAGAAGTAATAAAAATATAAAAATAACTTGTATTATGTATAGTAATATGTTATACTTCAAGCAGTAACCTTGTAGAAATTAAATAACTTATAAGGAGGAAGACTATATGCAAAAAGTATTACAAACTCAATTTTTAAACATTTCACGGTCTCATAATATAACAATTAAGGAAATTAAAAGACTTAAAAGAGAATTAGAAAAACAAATAAGTGATGAAGAAAAAATAGAGTTGGAAAATCAATTATTATTTTGGGAAAGAATGCGTTATGTTCAAAGAGATCAAATAAGCGAAATAATACATGAAGCAGTAAGAAAAAAAATAAACATTGAGATAAATGGGAAAGAAGAAATAGTAGCGTTAATAGATTTTTATTCACAAAGAAATATTGCAGGTCATAAAATTATTTCAGCACAGCAAGACCTTCCAAATACACCACTGATAAACAAATTCTTATCAGCATATGGTAGTGAAAATAATTATATAATGAAACATATAATGTCTGATATATTAAGTTAAACTAAAAAATGCTTAGAAATTTAAATAAATTTCTAGGCATTTTTATAAAAACAAATTAAAACATATTGACAAAATAAATAATAAAAAATATAATGGCAATAATATGTTATCAAGAGTGGACGAGAGAATCGGCTCAATGACTCCACAGCAACCTATAAAATAAGGTGCTAATACCGACAAAGCAAACGCTTTGGCTGATAATTTTCATAAAACGAAAATATTAACCTTTGGCGTTGTAAGCCAGAGGTTTTCTATATTATTAGGAGAGCTATCCACCATAGTTAAGTTAGCTATTTGAATGTTAGTGAGTTACAGATAACTTATATTTAGTAAAACGAAAAAGGTTAGTTCCCTAAGAATATGATTATGAAATAATTAGATTCTCTTATATGGTTTTGCCATTTAGAAAATTTGAATATTAAATATTCTTGAATAACATACAAATAATAAGAATAGAGGGGTAATATAAGAGAAGAAATGTATAAAATTAAGAGCAAATCAAAAATAAACATACATAATATGACTACAAATATATAACCTTAAAATTCTGAAAAAAGAAAGAAGGAATAAAATATGAAGAAATTTTTTACATCAGAAAGCGTAACAGAAGGTCACCCAGATAAACTATGTGACCTAATTTCAGATAGCATTTTAGATAGCTATTTAGAAAAAGATGAGAATTCAAGAGTAGCAGTAGAAACATTTGCATCAAAAAACCTAATAGTAGTAGCAGGGCAAATAACGTCAAAAGGAGAAGTTAATATAGAAGCTCTAGTAAGAAAAATAACTAAAGAAATAGGTTATGACAATAGTAATTTAGACATAGACTATAAAACCTGCAAAATAATAACAAATATAACAAAGCAAAGCCCAGATATAGGAATGGGAGTAGATATAGGAGGAGCAGGAGACCAAGGAATAATGTTCGGTTATGCATGTGACGAAACCGAAAACTATATGCCTTATGCAATAGATATGGCGCATAAACTATCAAAAGAATTAACAAACGCACGAAAAGAAGGAAAAATAAAAGGGTTAAGACCAGACGGAAAAGTACAAGTAACAGTAGAATATGAAGAACAAAAGGTAAAAAGAATTGACACAATACTAATATCCACACAGCATGAAGAAAATGTGGATATCGACAATCTAAAACAAGAAATAATAGAAAAAATAATAGACAAAATAGTACCTAAAAATATGATAGATGAAAATACAAAAATATATATAAATCCAACAGGAAGATTCGTAATAGGAGGTCCATTAGGAGATACAGGTCTAACTGGCAGAAAAATAATAGTAGATACTTACGGTGGCTATGCAAGACACGGAGGAGGAGCATTTTCAGGAAAAGATGCAAGTAAAGTAGATAGGTCAGCAGCATACATGTTAAGGCACATAGCCAAAAACATAGTAGCAAATGGATATGCAAAAAAATGCGAAATACAAATATCATACGCAATAGGAATTGACAAGCCAACTTCTATATTAGTAGAAACATTTGGAACAAATACAATACCAGAAGAGCAAATAGTAAAAAAAATAAAAACTAAATTTGACTTAACACCAAATGGAATAATAAAATATTTATGTTTAAACAAGCCAATTTATGCAAAAACAACAAACTATGGGCATTTAGGAAAAGAAGAATTAGAGTGGGAGAAAGTTATAAAATTATAAATAAACATAATGCTTGATTTTTATATATAATTATGTTAAAATGTGAACGAAAACGTTTAAACATTCATTTTGCAATTGCAAAAGAAGGAGGACAAAATATGAAACCTAAAAAATTAATGTTGTATTTACGGACAAAAATAGGTACAAGAAATTTTTATGAAGATATTACCTTTAAAGGAGATAGTACTGAACTAAAAATGCACATGTTAAAATGGTGCGATAACTTAGGAAAATATAAAGAGCTTAAGATTAATCAATTTAAGGAGTTGCTATTGCCTTTAAATGAAATCGTTTTTCCAATCAAAATTAACAAGTTTTTTTGTAGATCAGGTAGAAGATTAGATATAGACTTTACAGATAGTGAAGGAAAGAATTATTACATGATACAGGATACTCTATATGACTATAATACGCTGAACACCTATACAATAGGAAGAAGAAATAGTAAGTTAGAACCATTACTGGACAGAGATTTTACCTTTGAAATTTTGGAAGATAGCATACACATAATTAAATCAGGTGTATTGAAACTAAAAGAAGATGGTAAAAATGATGAAATAGCAGTTGATTTTATATATAATAAGGAAGAAAATATTACACAAGCTACATTAAAATCATATGTAACTAACAGAACTATAAAAATTCAATATCCAACAATTGGTATGGAATTTGATAAAGATGTTTTAGAATTTCTTTTCAAAATTAATGAAGAACATTGGTATTATTATGATGTTTTTCCAATATTGCGATGGATATCAACTGTATTAGAAGAACCTATTTGTGTTTCTATAACAGCAGAAGTCGAAAAAGAAATATCCTCAGAAATAGATGTAGTAAAAGGAAAGATTCAAAGATATACATTAACAGAAATAATAAATGAAGGAGAAGTACATATAACAAAGAAAATTTTTAATAAGGATTTAGAAGAGTTTTTGTACACAAAAGAATAATTTAAAGGCGAATGGGATTCCATTCGCCTTATATAATGAATATATAAATAGAATTCAAGTAATAAATAAAATTTTTTATATAATGATTTAAAATTATTGCGAAATTTTACATAATATAATACAATTCCATTGTATCAATTATTAAATAAAAGTTTAAATTAAAATTTTTAGGAGGGTAAAATATGCACATTTTTCTTATTCGGCATGGTGAATCAATAGCGAACGTAGGAGATAACTACATTAAACGAATTCCAGATCACTTAGTGGAATTAACGGACTTAGGAAAAAAACAAGCAGGGACAATTGCAAAAGAAGCAAAAGTAAAAGAGTTAATGCTAACTCACCTCTGGCCAGAAGAAAAGGAAAAACACTATTTAAAAGAAGCAAAGAAAGAATTCAAAAAAGTAATTCTAGCAAAAGAAGGAAAAATAAAAAATCCATTGAAATAAATGGATTTTTTATTTTATAACTCTTGTAATTTATACCATTTTGCGATAAAATAAACAACAACTCATGTAATATAAAGAGATAAAAGATAGATAAATAAAAAAATGTATCACAAATTGTAAAAAACTTTTTTAATTTTATACCTAAAAATGACAAAAAATTAAGAAAGACTATATTAAAATAACAAAGGAAAAGTAACAAATGACAAATTAAAAAAGTATGAGGTGGTAAGGATGTTTCAAAATATAGAAAGAAATTTCGAAGAAGAAAATAATTTTGAAGAAATAGAGATAAATAAAAAAGACACAATAAGCGAAATAATAAAAAAAGCATTTACAAAACAAAAAGTAATATTATATATATTATCATTTATGGTATCATTAGTTTCATTTAAAGTAGATAAAGCACTAGCACCATTTGAAATAGCAATATTAGCAGCAATATTAAGTAATTGCATACCAATTGGAATACCTTTTATAATTATTGGAATAGCAAATTTTTTAAGTTTTGGTGGTACAAGCACTTTAGAATACGCATTAATTTCATTTATACTTCTAGCTAGCATTTTAATAAAAACACCAAAATATAATGAAGAAAATAATGAGCAAAGGAAAATAGGTATGAGGGTATTTTTATCATGCCTTCTTGTTAAATTATCAAGTTTAATATTTAAAGAATTTGTAGTATACGACATACTATTATCTATAATGTATAGTATATGTGTATTCATATTTTATAAAATATTTGCAAATGCCATACCAGTAATAGATAAACTAGGATATAGAAAAGCATACTCAATAGAAGAAATAATGGGAACAAGCTTGCTAGTAGCAATAGCAGTTTCATGTATAGGAAACTTTACTATATTTGGTTATTCAGTAAAAAATATATTATGCATATTAATTGTATTAATAATGGGCTGGAAAAATGGCATATTAGTAGGAGGAACAGCAGGAATTACAGTAGGTACAGTTCTTGGAGTTATAGGTGCAGGAGAAATAAGCATGGTAGCTGCATATGCACTTTCAGGAATGATAGCAGGAATATTTAACAAATTTGGAAAAATAGGAGTAATTGTAGGGTTTATAGCAGGTAATATAGCACTTACATATGTTGCAAACGGTAATACAGCAGAAGTAATTAGTATTCAAGAAATACTAATTGCAGCATTAGGACTTTTAGCACTGCCAAAAAATATAAAAATAAATATAGAAGATATATACCAAGACGTAAAACTTCTTCCAGAAGCAACAAGGGGAAATTTACAAGAAAATAAAGATACAATATACAGGCTAACAAGCATGTCAGAAACTATTTCAGAAATAGCCAAAAGTTATAAAGAAGCAGCAGCAACAATTGTAGATGAAGAAGAATTAAAAGAGCAAGAAAAAGACAATTTTCAAATATTTGAAAAAGAACTTCAAAATAATGTAGAACCACTAGAAGAAAATATTCTATTTGATGATATATACTCACCAAAAGATAATTTAATAGAAGATATATTCTCAGAACTATTAGAAAAAGAAATTCTAATAGAAAAAGACCTAATAGAAATATTTGCAAAGCATAATAATTACATCATAATAAATGATGAAATAAAAGAAGATATTTCTAAAATGGTAAAAACAATAAATTATTCTTATAAAGTAAGTAAAATAAACTTTATTTGGAAGAAAAAATTAGATGAGAACAAAAAAGCAGTATCTGAACAACTAACAGAAGTCTCTAAGGCAATAGAAGCGTTAGCAGAAAAAATTGAAGAACCAGAAAACGAACAATATCAAATACTAAAAAAAGAAATTACAAGCTTATTAAAAGAAATAGAAATTGAAGTAACAAGTATAAATATAAGTAAAGAAAAAACAGGAAAAATAACATTAAACTTATACACAAAAACATGTGAAAATGTGGAAAAACCAGCATGTAATATAAAGAAAATGAACAAAATAATAACAAAAGTACTAGGGCAAGAAATGGTGTTGCAAAACCAAGAATGTGGTTTAAGGTTAGGAAAAGAAAAATGCTTATACACCTTTATATCAAAAGACAAACAAATAATTAGTGTAGGAATAGGAAAAGCCACAAAAGCAAATTCAAACGCATCAGGGGATAGTTTAGTACAAACTAGGTTAGGAGACGGAAAATACCTAATAGCAATAAGTGATGGAATGGGTTCAGGAAAAAAAGCACAAAAAAGTAGCAACATGGCAATAGCAATGTTAGAGAGGCTATTATCATCAGGCTTTGATAAAGATACATCACTAAGGTTAATTAATTCAACCTTATCAACAATAAATGAAGAAGACATGTATGCAACACTAGATATAGCAATATTCGACCTATATGCCAAAAACTTAGAATTTATAAAAAACGGCTCATGTCCAACATACGTAAAAAACAAAAGAAACGTACAAATACTAAAATCTGTATCATTACCAACAGGAATAGTAAACAACATAGACTTAGTAGTATACGATAAAGACCTAGAAGACGAAGACATTCTAGTAATGTGTAGTGACGGAATAATAGAATCATCAGAAGAATATACAAACAAAGAATTATGGCTAAAATTCCTACTAGAAGAAATAGAAACAGACGATCCACAAAAAATAGCAGATATAATTCTACAAGAAGCCATAGACAATAACTATGGAATACCAAAAGACGACATGACAGTAATAGTAGCCAAAATAAACGCACGCTAGGGACGGTCCTTAGCGTGCGCTTTGTTATTAAATAGGAAAAATCGATTTTAAAATATAGGGGTCGCCGCCTTCGGCGACCTGCTCTTTCTACGAAATTACCCTGAAAATATATATTCAATATTAATAATTTATATTCTTACTGAACTGTAACAAATAAACAAACTGAAAAAAACTTGTAATTTTATACAAAAATATGATATAGTATAACCACAAATAAAAATACAAGGAGAGAAACTTATGAGTCGTGGAAAAAGATATGATGCAGAACCGAAGCTAAATATAAAAAAAGTAATAGCAGTAATAATAGCAATATTAGTTATTATAATGTTTGTAGTAGGAATAAAGGAATTATTAAGTGATAAAAAGAATACAAAAGAAAAAATATTCCCAATAGGATATTACACAATTTATGAAAATGGAAAATGGGGAGTTATAGATACAAATCAAAACATCATAGTTGAGCCTACTTATGAAAATATGATAGTTATACCAAATAACACAAAGCCTATTTTCATATGCACAATAAATTCAAATTATGAAACAAACACCTTTGAAACAAAAGTATTAGACAATAAAAATGAAGAATTATACACAAACTATGACAAGGTAGAAGCAATATATAATAATGATAAATCTAATAACTTATGGTATGAAAATAATATATTAAAAGTACAAAAAGATGGAAAATATGGCTTAATAAATTTAGAAGGAAAAGAACTTTTAGCATGTAGCTATGAAGAAATAAGACCAATTGAAGGAACAAAAAATGTACTAATTACAGTAAAAGAAGGAAAACAAGGAATAGTAAATAACCTAGGAAATATCATTATAAACAATGAATATACACAAATAACATCTTTAACAAATAAATGTGAAGATGGATTTATAGTAAAAGCAGAAAATGGAAAATATGGTGTAATTAATTATGACACAAAAGTAGCATTGGAAAATAAATATGACGAAATAAAAAATATATATGGAAATAACAGCTATGTAGTAAAAGAAGCAGACAAATGGAAAATAGTAGACAAAGAAAATAGCTATTTAGAAAATGAATTTGAAGATATAAAAGAAATAAATTTAAACAATGTTGTAGCTAAGAAAAACGGAAAATATGGAATAGTTCTAATGGCAACTAAAGAAGTAAAAGTAGACTATACATATGATGACCTACAATTCATATTTACAGATACATATATAGCTAAAAAAGACAATAAATATGGAATAATAACCATAAATAATGAAGAAAAATTACCATTTAATTATTCAAACATTAAATACATAGAAGAAGCAGACTTTATAACAGCACAGAAAGAAGACTCACAATCAGAGCTAATAGATAGAACATTTAATGTAAAAGCACAAGGTATTGTATCAGAAATAAATACAGAAAAAAATTATATAAGACTAAGAGCATCTGAAAACTATAAGTACTACAACTTTAAACTAGAAGAAAAAGAAAGTACAGAAATATTAAGCGCAAACACATTATTCCTAAGTAAAAAAGATGGAAAATATGGATATATAAACAACAAAGGAATAGTAATAGTAGACTATATTTATGATGATGCAACAGAGCAAAATAAATATGGATATGTATCAGTTAAGAAAGATGGAAAATGGGGAGCTTTAGACCAAACAGGTAAGGTAATATTAGAGCCAAAGTATACACTAGAAAATAACCTAGTAATAGATTTTATAGGTAGTTATCATTTAGCAGAAGATATAAATGCGAACTATTATACAAAATAGAATGTAAAAAAATATTGCAAAACGAATAAATGTAGGGGCTTAATCGGTAAGGAATACCTATAAGAATTTACCGAATTACGCCCTTCTTTCATTGAATATGAAAAATTAATTTCCTATAAAATTAGATAACTAATTTTAAAATGTAGGGGCGATTATTAATCGCCCGCTCTTCGAAGAAATTACTTAAAATATGAGTGTAAAACTTTAAAATAGGCCACCTTATGCATTTATATATATTAAAATAAAAATTGAACCCTCCAAGACAAGGGGTATTGTGGCAGCCTTAGAAGGGCTGTCGGGCTTCAATTTTGATTTTAATATATATAAACACATAAGGTTACCCTAAAAATTTTAATTACTACTATTCTCGCTTTGACGTTTAGATTAGGACTTTGCGTTAATCTTTTATTATTATGGAGGAAAGATATGGATATAAGATGTGGAACAGACATAATTGAAGTACAAAGAATAAAAAATGCAATAGAAAAATTAGAAAATAAATTTCTAAATGAAGTATATACCAAAAAAGAAATAGAATACTGTGAAAGCAAAAAAGTAAAAAAATTCGAACATTACGCAGCAAGATTTGCAGCAAAAGAAGCAATACTTAAAGCAATATCTCCATTACTAAAAAGCAAATATGACTTAACTTGGTTAGATATGGAAATACTAAATGATAAAGAAGGTAGACCATATGTAAAATTAAATAACAAAAAAATAAGTAAAAATGTAGAAATAGATATTAGCTTATCACACATAAAAGACTATGCAGTTGCGAATTGTGTAGCTAAGGTGTAAAATGGCTCGCTCCCAGTAAGTAATATATTTTATTTTCTCTATTTCACCCTCCAAGACAAGGGGGTATTCCCCTGCATCAAAGGGCTGTCGGGACTTCATTACAAAAATAAAATATATTACTTACCTCACGCTACTCTGCAATTTATAAACACTGCTATTCTAAGTAGATAAGGAAGAAAGAAGAGGAGAAAAGTATGGAATTTTTTGATTCACATTCACATTATAATGATGAGAAATTTAATGAAGATAGAGAAGAAATTATACAAGAAACATATAATGCAGGAATTACAAAATTTATATGTGCAGGTTATGATATAGAATCCTCAAAAGCAAGTTTAGAAATAGCTAATAAATATGAATATGTATATTCTATAGTAGGAATTTCACCAAATGATGTTCCAGAGAGCTTAGAGGAAATTGATGAAGCCATAGAAGAAATAGAAGATATAATAAAACAAGATAAAAAAGGTAAAATAGTTGCAATAGGAGAAATAGGGCTAGATTATTATTGGAATAAAGAAAACAAAGATATACAAAGAAAAGTTTTTATAAAACAAATCCAACTTGCAAATAAATATAATATGCCAATTGTAATTCATACAAGAGAAGCGGTAGATGATACTTTAAAAATACTAAGAGAAAACATAGTAAATAATAAAGGTATTTTTCATTGTTGCCCATTAAATAGAGAACTTGTAAAACAAGGACTAGAATTAGGTTTTTATATATCTTTTGCAGGACCAGTAACTTTCAAAAATTCTAAAAATGCAGAAGAAATAGTAAATATGGTACCACTTAACAAAATACTTATAGAAACTGATAGCCCATATTTGGCACCAGAGCCTAAAAGAGGAACTAGAAATGATTGTAGAAATGTAAAATATATAGCAGAAAAAATAGCAGAATTTAGAGGAATTTCACCAGAAGAAGTAGCAGACACCACATATAAAAATGCCAAGAAAATTTTAAAAATTAAAAGAGATGTAGGGGCTTAATCGGTAAGGAATACCTAAAAGAATTTACCGAATTACGCCCAAGAAAATAGTAATTAGAATTTTGTGCTAAACAAACTATCTTTCATATTGATATATTGAAATAAAAATCAAAAATTTAATCATTTTTTTGTACAAGCTGAATATAATATAGTAGGGGCCTGTTTTTTAGGACATAATGCATTCTGAAAATTATGTCAAATTTTCTGTAAGCCTTGAAACCGAAGGCTTTTAAAATTTAGCAAAAATTTGACAAGCCCATATTTTAATGGTATAATTTGGTTGTTGCATAAAAGGAGGTAAATTTTATGAACAAAAGAGATAAAGCATCAGTATTCCTAAGGAAAATACTGGGTATTAGCATAATTCTTATATTTATAACAAGTATAGGTGTTATGGCTACAAATGCTAAACTTACAAACATAAAAATAGTACTTTCAAGCAATTACGAAATGACAGTATTAACAGCAAAAACGAAAGTATCGGATATATTAGAAGAAAATCATATAACAGTTTTGGAAGATGAAGTAGTTACACCAAATTTATCAGCAGAAATTTCAGATAACAAAACTATAAAAATAACAAAAGCTTCCCAAGTAAAACAAGAAGTGGCAGAAGCAGAAGAAAGTGTTACTACAGAAGAAATTCTACAAAATTACACCAGTGTTAAAGAAAAAATAATAGTAGAACAAGTAGTAATACCATATGAAACAATAACAAAAGAAGCAACAGGCGAAGGTACAAAACAAAATAAAATAATTCAAAATGGTATAAATGGCTTAAAAGAAATAACATATAAAGTAAGGTACCAAAACGATATTGAAATAGAAAGAATTGAAATGTCATCAAAGGTTATAAAAGAGCCAGTTAACAAAATTGTAGAAGTAAGAACAATTCAAGTAACTTCAAGATCAGGAGAAAGAATAGCAACTACTAATCCAGCAAGTACAGCATCTACAAAGCTTGCAAAATCAGTAGAAGGAATAACACCAACAGTTAAAAACTTTAATACATCAGCATATTGTTCTTGTTCAAAATGTTGTGGAAAGTCAACAGGTATTACAGCATCAGGAGCAAAAGCAGCAGCATGGTATACTATTGCAGCAGGTAAAGGTTACAAATTAGGAACTGTAATATATATACCAGCATTTAAAAATCAACCAAATGGTGGATGGTTTGTAGTTCAAGATAGAGGTGGAGCAATATCAAACAGTAAAATAGATGTTTACATGGCCTCACATAGCCAAGCATTACAATTTGGTAGAAAAACATTAGAATGTTATGTATATGAATTTTAAAAATGAAAAAAGAACTCAAGTAGAGTTCTTTTTTCATTCTTAGCTTTGAGAGAGCCATATTACTTATAAGCTAAAGAAGGGTCTTTACTTGCATAAACAAGTCCATTTGTGCTCATACAAGTATAGAACTTGAAACCATTGTTATAAGTATCATTTCTAGTGACAGGAGAAATGATAACCACATCCATTTTTACTTCAGTGCCCTGAATACAAAGCGGGTTAGAATACCACTGCACATCAGAATGATACAGTCTACCATCAGGATCGGGATAAAACACAGTACCAACATAAAAGCTGGAAAAGCTGTTATCAATAACATATGTGGCAGGAACAATAACAGGAGAGGGAGTAGGAGTTTCTTTAGAAGTATTATCCTTAGCAGATAACTTTTCTTCTAATATTTCAATAGTAGAATTCGACTCTTTCAATTTATTTTTAAGAGAATCTCTCTCAGCAAGAAGTTCCATCTTTTCCGCATCAATGTCTGCTATCTGTTGCTCGAGTTCTGCAATTTCTTTTTCCATCTCATTTATTGTACTTTTAAGATCCCGAATGTAAGCATTATTGCCACATCCTGTAAGAGCAAAAGCCATTAATACCATAACTAAAATTGTTGTGATTTTTTTCATATTGAAATCCTCCTATTGTTGTTTATTGTTTTGTTTAAGTTGGCTCTCTAAAATTAATACATTATATATATATAATAACACATTTAACATAAAAAGTCAAAAAGGATATAATGAAAATATTTACAATATTCAAATAAGATGGTATAATAGAATTATGTAAAATTTAAATAGGGGGTAAATGAAACTTTTATACACAAAGCAAACTCAAAATAAAGGAGAAGGAACAATGTTAAAACGGAAATTAAAAATATTAGTAGTATCTTTAGTAATTTTAGTTACATTAACTAGTTATTACTTAATAAAAGAAACATTTAATCAGAAAAGTGTTGAAACAAATATAGCAAATTTAGAAAAAAATGTTAATGAAGAACTTAAGCAGGCAAAGGAAAATACAATAAATAAGGAGGAAGATTCAACACCGAAAAATACAGTAAATGAGGAAACTGCTGTAGTACAGCAGGAAGTAATAGAAGAAATAAAACCTGAGCAAACAACAATATATGAAATAAAAGTATGTAATACAGAAGAAACTCATGAAGAAAAATCGACATCAAATAATGTAGAAGATTATAGGCAAAAAGAATACTACAAATGTATCGATAATGAAGCAAATGCAGATAAACATTTCGTAGATAGCGTTGTTTCACAAATGAGCTTATTACCTAATGAAACAGTAGAAAGGTTTATGAAGGAAGGAAAAAGAATTTGTATAACAAATGAAAATCTAAAAGAAAAATTAAATGAATTAGATAAAGAAAAAATACAAGACGATAGTATAACAACTGGACTAATATGTTATTCAGAAGGTATAATATATTTGTTATATAATGACTTAACTATACAAACCTATACAGTCATTCATGAGTTTGGTCATGGCACAGACGAGATACTTGGCTGGGCAAGTTCAGAACCAGAATTTGAAACAATCTATAATAGTGAGAAACAGATAATCAAGACAGATGTCGAAATTATCAATGAGAGAGAAATGTATGCTGAAGCATATAAAAGAGTAATTTTAAAGCAAGACACAGAAGACTTAGAAGTATATAAATATGTAAAAGAATCATTAAACAACCCTATTCTGAAAAAAACCAGTTAATACTGGTTTTTTCTATTTGCAGAAACACAATAAGTATGCTATAATTACTACCTAAGTAAGAAATAAAGGAGAAAAAACAATGAAATGCATATCATGGAATGTAAACCGGTTTAAGAGCAGCTGTAAATAAAGGCTTTATGGAATTCTTTAATGAAATAGATAGTGACATATTTGCAATTCAAGAAACAAAAATGCAAGAAGGACAATTAGAACTTATACTAGAAGGATACTACCAACATTGGAATAGTGCCGAAAAAAAAGGATATTCAGGAACAGCAATATTCACAAAGAAAAAGCCAATAAATGTAAGCTATGGAATAGGAATAGAGGAACACGACAAAGAAGGTAGAATAGTAACACTAGAATTTGAGAGTTTCTATTTTGTAAATTGCTATACACCAAATTCAAAAAGAGAACTAGAACGTTTAGAATATAGAATGATTTGGGAAGATGAAATAAGAAAATACTTGCAAAAATTAGATAAAGTAAAACCAGTAATATACTGTGGAGACCTAAACGTAGCCCACAAAGAAATAGACCTAAAAAACCCAAAAACAAACAGAAGAAATGCAGGTTTCACAGACGAAGAAAGAAACAAAATGACAAACCTACTAGAAGCAGGTTTCACAGATACATTCAGATACCTATACCCAGAAAAAGAAAATTGTTACTCATGGTGGTCATATATGGGAAGAGCAAGAGAAAAAAACGTAGGTTGGAGAATAGATTACTTCATAGTATCAAACAGGCTACAAAACAAAATAAAAGAAAGCACAATCCACCCCGAAATACTAGGAAGTGACCACTGCCCAGTAGAACTACAAATAGAAATATGATGGTGAGATTTTTGGGACGCACCCGAAAATCTTATAGAAAAGGAGAGAAAAATGGAAAATAAAAATAGAAATTGGACAAAATGGCTATTCTGGTTCTCACTATCAATAGCCATAGTAGCAGTATACAAAGTGCTAGATAAATTTGAAGCAATAGCAGGAGGAATAAAAAACTTTTTAGGAGTAATATCTCCATTTCTAGTAGGAATATTAATAGCATATATTCTATACGTACCATGCCAAAAAATAGAACAGCTATACAAAAAAGTAAAAAAACCAAAATTTATAAATAGGAAATCACGAGCACTAAGTATATTAACAGTATACCTAATAGCACTAATTCTAATAATCATATTAATAAATGTAATTTTACCTCCAGTAATACAAAGTATAGTAGACCTAGCAAATAACTTTGGTACTTACTATAATATAGCAGTAGAAAAAATAAATGCACTTCCAGAAGATTCAATATTCAAATCAGAAATAGCACAAAAAGTAATACAAGAAATACAAAATATTGATCTAACAAAAATGATTAATACAGAGGCAATTACAGGCTATGTACAAAGCATAGTAGGAATGCTTGGGGGAATATTTGACATATTTGTGTCAATAGTAGTTTCAGTATATATGCTAAGCAGTAGAAAGCAAATAATAAACTTCTTAAGAAGACTTTTAGGTTCAGTATTCAAGAAAAAAACTTATGAAAATATTGATAAATACTTTAATAGAACAAATCAAATATTCTTCAAATTTTTAGCAAGCCAATTAATAGATGCAATAATAGTAGGAATACTAACATCAATAGGAATGGCTATACTAGGTGTAAAATATGCAGTATTATTAGGTTTCTTGATAGGCCTATCTAATGTAATACCATACTTTGGAGCAATAATAGGAATAATAATAGCAACCATAATAACTTTCTTCACAGGAGGAATAACACAAGCAATATGGATGGTAGTAGTAGTAACAATATTACAACAAATAGACGCAAACATAATAAATCCAAAAATAGTAGGAGACTCCCTAAAAATAAGCCCACTACTAGTAATATTTGCAGTAACATTAGGAGGAGCTTACTTTGGAGTACTAGGAATGTTTTTAGCAGTACCAATAATAGCAGTACTAATGCTAATAATAGAAGACTTCATAGAATGGAAAAGCAAAAAATAAAATTTTAAATTGTATAAAAATGTAAGAATTTAATTTATAGGAATACCTAAGTGAAATACCGAATTACGCCCATTTCACAAATGTAATATTCATATAATTTAGAAATATACGATTAGGGCTTAATTAGGTAAATTCTCTTAGGTATTCCTTTTAGATATAAGCCCCTACAGTCTAAACAGATTACTCAAATATTGAAATTATGATAGATTATTAATAAAAAATTAATAATCTATCTATTTTTTATTAATAAATATGTGTTATACTTGTATAAGTAAAAGGGAGATGAAAATAAAATGTATAATATTTTAGTATGTGATGATGACAAAGAAATAGTTAATGCTATTGCAATTTATTTAAGCAAAGAAGGTTATAACATTTTAAAAGCTTATAATGGAAAAGAAGCATTAAAATTAATTGAAAATAATGAAATACATTTAATTATATTAGATATAATGATGCCAGAAATGGATGGTATGGAAGTTGCAAATGAAGTAAGAAAAACAAAAAGCATTCCCATACTTATGCTTTCTGCAAAGTCAGAAGACTATGACAAAGTTGCAGGCTTAAATAATGGTGCGGACGATTATGTTACAAAGCCATTTAACCCAATAGAACTAATAGCAAGAGTAAATTCACAAATAAGAAGATACACAAGGCTTGGAACAATAGCAGATAAAGAAGATGAAAATAAAAACATATTTAAAACAGGAGAACTAATTATAAATGACGATATAAAACAAGCAACAGTTGAAGGAAAAGAAATAAAGCTTACACCAACAGAATACAACATTTTAAAATTTCTAACGAAAAACAAAGGAAAAGTATATTCAATAGAGCAAATATATGAAAACGTATGGGATGACGAACCATATGGAGCAGATAATATAATAGCAGTACATATAAGACACATAAGAGAAAAAATAGAAATAAATCCAAAAGAGCCTAAGTATTTAAAAGTTATTTGGGGCATCGGATATAAGATTGAAAAAATAGATTAGATGAAAAGAGCGGAAGACAGAGGTCGGAAGTCAGAAGTTAGAAGACAAAAGTCAGAAACTGAAACTGTAGGGCGATTATTAATCGCCCGCTCTTCGAAGAACTTACTCTAAATTCTGACATCTGATTTCTGTAGTAAGGAGGAAAAATGGAAAAATTAAGAAATTCAGACACACTAAAGATAATATCATATATACTAATTCCATTCCTAATGCTAGCAATAATATTAGGAGCAATATACATAGAATATAACTCATACAATAAAGAAGACCTAGCAAGAGGTGACTACTATAAAACAGATAGTTTTGTATATAATGAATATTATCCAAATATACAAAGAATATTTAGAATATGTTCAAGCATAGATGAAGGCATTAGAGAACAAGGAGAATATTATAACTCATTTGTGGATAATTATGTATTAGTACAAGAAACACCAACTAGAATATATTACTCGCAAACTTATAGAAGCTATTATAATGGTTTTAACTATATTATAATAGATGAAAGTGGAACAATATTTACAAATATACAAACAGAAAATTATAATGCAAAAATAGAGGAAATGAAAAATAGTGAATATTACTGGTATAAAGAAAATTCCACTATAACTTCAAACCTTGAACAAATAAATGACAAGGGTCTAGCATATAATTATGGACTAGAAAATTTGAAAGATACAAAAAACAGCAAATTTTCTATATATACAGCATTTGACAAAGAACAACCAGTAACATTAAAATACAGAGTAAATGTAGCAATATACAACTTTATAGCGAATGTAGGAAACATGCCAATATTTGCAATGTCATACTCAATACTAATGTTATTCATAATAGCAGTATATTTAATATGGGCAATAGGACATAAGAAAAATAAAGAAGGTATATATTTAAGTAATTTTGACAACTTCTCATATGGAATAATATTTATAGTAGTAAGCATTGTAATAGCAACTTTTATGACGATAGGAAGAGAATGCTTAGCAAATATAGATATATTCACATTAGTTATAGCACTTATATCATACTTAATATGTTATATAGCGTGTGCAGTTATAGGAATAACAACAATAAAAAGACTAAAAGCGAGAAGCTTTATAAAAACAACTTTAACATATAAAACATGTAAATGGATAAAGAAAAAAGTAAAAGAAACTTCTAATTTAATATTATGGAATAAAGAAATTACAACCAAGTTAATAATATATTATATATCATTCTTAGTAATATCTTTATTTTTAATAGTAGCAACAGCTACAACAATGGGATTTTGCGTAATTTTACTATTAATATTTTGGGCTTTAGTATTATACTTAATGTTAAACTACGCAAAACAATTAAATAATATAAAGCAAAACTTAAAAAGCATATATGAAGGAAAACAAGAAATAAAAATAGAAACTACAAACCTAGAAAAAAATTTAAAAGAAATGGCAGAATATATAAATAGCTTATCATTGGGTCTTACAAAAGCAGTAGAAGAAAGCTTAAAAAGTGAAAGAATGAAAACACAGCTTATAACAAATGTATCACACGACATTAAAACACCACTTACTTCAATAATAAACTATGTAGATTTACTAAAAAAAGAAGAAATGCCAAATGAAAAAGTAAAAGAATACTTACGCATACTAGACAACAAATCACAAAGGCTAAAAAGGCTAACAGAAGACCTAGTAGAAGCTTCAAAAGCAACCTCTGGAAATATAAAACTAAACATAGAAAACATAAACCTAAAAGAATTAATAAAACAAATATCAGGAGAATTTGAAGACAAATTTAATGAAAAGAACCTCGAACTAATTTTACAAATACCTAAAGAAGCGGTTCAAATTAAAGCAGACAGTAGATACCTTTACAGAGTAATAGAAAATATGTACACAAACATAATGAAATATGCACTAGAAGGTTCAAGAGTATATGTAGACATACTAAAAAATAACGAAAAAGTGCAAATCGAGCTAAAAAACATATCAAAAGCAAAACTAAACATTAAGGCTGAAGAACTAATGCAAAGGTTTGTAAGAGGAGACACCTCAAGAAACACTGAAGGAAGCGGACTAGGCCTATCAATAGCCGAAAGCTTAACAAAATTGCAAGGCGGAAACTTTAGCATACACTTAGATGGAGATTTATTTAAAGTAGTAATAGAATTTATAATAAAATAAACAAATAAAAAGCTTTTAAAAATGAAAATTACGTAAAGTACACAAATTTATTAACATTTTATGTGAAATACTATATGATAAGCAAAATTAAATATATTGCAAAAAGCAAGTAGTGTAGTAACTCACAAATAATAATTTATTAAGGAGGAAATCAAATGATAGTATTAAAATTTTTTACAGTAGTAGTAATGTTAATAGTTGTAGAAATTATAAATTCTATTTTTAATTCGGAACAAAAACGGTGTAATGACAACTGGTATAAAGGGACAGAAAAATAAAAAATGCAATAAATAAAATAGCCAATATAATGTCTGTAATATTAAAAACTGTTATAGTAATATTGTTATACTTATTTATGGAATTATAAATAAGTATGTAATTTTTATAATTGCAAGTGTAATGTTCTTTATAGTACTGCTCTTTTATGTACTAAGTGAATATACAGATAAATTTCCTAATATTACGGCAGGAAGCTTTTTTATAACAGGAGCATTGTACATAATTTTTATGATATTCATTTTCTTTCTTTTCCAAACTATTGGAACTGTTGGCATGCAGAATGATAGAATAGAATCAATAAAAGTAAATACAATAAATATAATAGAACTTCAAAAAGTACCATATACAAACGTATCAGGTTCGCGTTACTATATTCGTTCCGAACCATCACTAGCATATTATTATGATATTGAAATAACTGAAGGTAGAAAAACTGCTAAAGTGATAGATGGACATAAGGATTATGTAGAAAGATGTGAAAACGATATTTATAAAGATAATCCACACATAGATGTTTACGAAGTAGTAGAAAAATATACAAACGCTTATGGAACAGAAATCGAAACTTTTAAAAATTACGCATACTACATTTATATACCCAAAGATAGCACATATTTTGTAGGTAAAGAATAAAATACAATACGCATTGAGAAATTTTCTCAATGCGTATTCTGCTTACAAAGGTAAAATCAATGGAATAAAAGATTTAATACGGTCATTCATAAAAATATTGACATAGAAAAAATTTATTAGTAAAATACAATTATAAGCATAAAGAACTTTAAAAGTAGAGCTAACAACTATGACAAAAGAAGGAGAAAATATACAAATGTTAAAAATAAAAAACAAAGAGCCATAACATTAATATCACTCGTAATAACAATAATAGTAATGTTAATACTGGCAAGTGTGACAATAAACTTAACAATTCGGAGGAAACGGAATATTCACAAAAGCAGAAGAATCAAAAAGAAAAATGGAGATAGAGATAATAAAAGAACAAATACGAATGGACATATTAACTGAAAAATTAGGTAATAATGGAAAAATAACAGATGATAAATTAAAAGAAATATTAGATAAATATGGGGAAGTACAAACAGATGAAGAATGAGAAATAACAGGAGTAAAAACAGATAAAGGTGGATACGATATTCCAATAGAAGATATATTAAATGGAGAAGAAATAACCCCATCAACGCCAGAAGAACCAGAAAAACCAAATGAAGATAAAATAACAGCTATAACTTTAAACAGACATACACTAGAATTAGAAGAAGGAAACAATGAAACATTAATAATAACAATAAAATCAGAAAATATAGAAAACAAAGAAGTAGAATGGACAAGTAACAATACAGAAGTAGCAACAGTAAATGCAAAAGGAGAAGTAACAGCAATAAAAGAAGGAACAAAAGCTAATTATGTTTTACCTGAAAATGATAGAAAGGCAACAGATGGAACATATAAACCACTATCTCAGGCAAACAAAGGAGTATGGGACTATATAAGGAGAGCAGATGCAATAACAGTATCAAAAGCAATGATAGACTATAACGAAACAGGAGTACATTCAACCATAATAAGTGGAGCAGCATGGGATACAACATTGCAATGGATAACACATACAGTAGATGCAACTTATGCTGAAAACTCAACAGATAAAGGAAATTATTCTGGTGCTATAAAAACAACAGGTTCAAATACAGCATATTCAAAAAATAATATTTACGATATGGCTGGCAATGCCGAAGAATGGACGACGGAAGCTTGCTCACTATTAGGAGTTAGTGGATTTAATTTTCGTGGACGGAACGATACTTGACACAAATAATGATACACACGCAGCGGCTGATAGGCGATTTGTGAGTAACCTAGGTCAAGGACGAGCAGTAGGTTTTCGAGTTGTAATTTATAAAAATGTTTAAAAAGTCAAATTATGCAATATAAAACAAATAACTATATCAAAACATACTTTATTATATGATAAAGTATTAGAGAATATCTTTTTATGAATCTTAAACAATAGAAAAGAATAAATAAAAAAGGATGAAGTATCTATATAAATAGAATTACTTTATCCTTTTTCTTAAATTATTTAGCAAAAATCATTCCTAAAGCTCCAAATACCCCTGCAGAAGCTAAGCCCATTATAATACCAGCCAAAACAACTCCAGCTACTATTGCAACAACGCTCTTCTTAAAGTCCATATCCAAAAGGCTTGCCGCAAGTGTTCCTGTCCATGCACCTGTTCCAGGTAGTGGAATACCTACGAAAATGAATAATGCTACATATAAGCCACGACCAGCTTTTTCTTCTAATTTCTTTCCGCCTTTTTCACCTTTTTCTAAACAGAATTTGAAAAATTTACCTATATATTTTTTATCAGCTCCCCATACTAATACTTTTCTCGCAAAGAAAAATATAATTGGTACAGGTAACATATTACCTATAATACAAGTAAGGTAAAGAGGAAGTATTGGAAGTACATCACCAAGTAATGGACTTAATCCAATAGGAACAGCTCCCCTAAGCTCTATAAGTGGTACCATTGATACCAAAAAAACTACTAAATATTTAAAAAACATAACGCTCTCCTTAAAATTAAAATTATAACTGTTAAATATATTACTATAAATTAATAAATTTGTCTAGTATAAGATAATTTAATTATTTTTGTAATGACTATTTTTTTTGCTAATATAATTTACAAATACAAACTTTAGATATATAATGTACATGTAAATTTGTAAAATGGAGGTAGTATATGAATTTAAAAGAAATTTTAGCAGGTTTAGAAGGGCTAAAAGTAAGAGGAAATTTAGATATTGAAATAAATAATTTGGATAAAGATTCAAGGAAAATAGAAGAAGGAAGCTTATTTATAGCAATAAAAGGTTTTGATGTTGACGGACACGATTATATAGAAAAAGCAGTAGAACAAGGAGCAAAAGCTGTTATGTTGCAAGAAGGGGCAGACTTAGAAGTAATTAAAAAATTACCTAAGGAAGTAACAGTAATTGTAGCAAAAGATACAAGATATGCTCTAGCAATATGCTCATGCAATTTCTATGGTAATCCATCCAGAAAATTTAAATTAATAGGTGTTACAGGAACAAAAGGAAAAACAACAACAACCTTTATGATTAAAAAAATATTAGAAAAAGCAGGTAAGAAAGTAGGCTTAATAGGAACAATAGCAACATATATAGGAGAAGAAAAATTAGAAGATAGTGATAGAACAACACCTGAAAGCAATAAATTACAAGAAACATTTGCAAAAATGGCTGAGGCAGGTTGCGAAGCAGTAGTAATGGAGGTATCTTCTCAAAGTTTAAAATTACACAGGGTAGCAGGTTCAGAATTTGATATAGGAGTATTCACAAACTTTTCAAAAGACCATATAAGTGAAAAAGAACACCCAGACATGGAAGATTACTTTAATTCAAAAGTAGAACTATTTAAAATGTGTAAAACAGCATTTATAAATGCAGACGACTACAATATAGCAAAACTTCCAAAATTACTTCCAGATAGTAATGTAACAACATATGGTATAGACAATTTCTGTAATGTACTTGCAAAAGATATAACAATAACAAATTCATATGTAGATTTCAAAGTAAAATTAGGAATGAGAAATGAAAGAATAAAAACAGGAATACCAGGAAGATTCAGTGTATACAATTCACTAGCAGCAATTTGTGTAGCAGAAAAATTAGGAGCAACTGTAGACCAAATAAAAGAAGCATTAGAAGAAGTAAGAGTACCAGGAAGAAGCGAACTTGTAAACAATAACAAAGAATTAACAATAATGATAGACTACGCACACTCTCCAGAAAGCTTAGAAAGCATACTAAATGCAGTAAAAAGCTACACAAGAGGAAGAGTAATTTCAGTATTTGGCTGTGGAGGAGATAGAGACACAAGTAAAAGAGCAATAATGGGAGAAATATCAGGAAGAATAGCAGACTATACAATAATAACATCAGACAACCCACGTACAGAAGAACCACAAAAAATAGTAGACCAAATAGAAGAAGGAATAAAGAAAACAAAAGGTAAATATACTGTAATAGTAGATAGAATAGAAGCAATAAGAGAAGCAATAAAAATGGCAGACAAAAAAGACATTATTCTTTTAGCAGGAAAAGGACACGAACCATACCAAGAAATAAATGGAGTTAAGCATCCATTTGACGAAAGAATAATAGTA
The DNA here is from genome assembly GCA_949902805.1 of uncultured Clostridiaceae bacterium. GTDB lineage: Bacteria > Bacillota > Clostridia > TANB77 > CAG-508 > UMGS1663. The sequence goes on along the minus strand of CATLDI010000003.1, from coordinate 14,827 downwards.
AACGACATTATTGAAAATAGAATATAAATGTAGAGAACATAAGAGGAAGTTGGAAGTTGGAAATTAGAAGTTAGAAAATAGAAGTTAGAAGTTGGAATATAGGGTGAATGCTTCGAAGAAGTTACCTAATTATCCAACCTCCAACCTTTAAAAATAACCTCTAACATCCAACATCTAACCTCTGTAGGAGGTTAAAAATGGAATTTCAAGTAAAAGTATTGATATTATCATTTATAATAACAGTAGTACTTTCTTTAATAATTATACCAATACTAAGAAAGCTAAAAGTAGGTCAAATTGAAAGAGATGATGGGCCAGAATCACACTTAAAAAAACAAGGAACTCCAACAATGGGTGGAATTATAATAGCAATAAGCATAGTAATGATATGTGTAGGTCTATATTACTACTACACACATAAAACTATAGAACCACAAATTGCTAAAAACATGATAGTTCTAATGCTTACAAGCGTGGGGTTTGGTTTAATAGGATTTATAGATGACTTCAAAAAATTAGTACTAAAAAACACAAAAGGCTTAAGACCAATGGCAAAAATGCTAGGACTTTTAATAGTAGCAGTTGTATATACTGTATTTTTAACAAAAGTAGTAGGAAATGGAACAGACATATATATTCCATTTGTAAAAACAACAATAACAATGCCAATTTGGATATACATACCATTTGCAATATTTGTAATGCTTGCAACAACAAATGCTATTAATTTAACAGACGGAATAGATGGACTATCAAGCAGTGTTACAACAATAATACTTACATGTTTAACAGTAATTGGAATAATATTTAACTTAAAAGAAATAACACTATTTGGAAGCGCACTATCAGGAGCATGTTTAGGTTTCCTATTATTTAACTTATATCCATCAAAAATAATGATGGGAGATACAGGTTCATTATTATTAGGTGGGGCAGTATCAGCAATGGCACTTTACCTAAAAATGCCACTATTATTATTAATAATAGCAATAATACCAGTATTTGAAACATTATCTGTAATGATACAAGTAGCACATTATAAAAGAACTGGAAATAGAATATTCAGAATGGCACCATTGCATCACCATTTTGAATTATCAGGCTGGAAAGAAAACAAAGTAGTTTCAGTATTCAGTATAGTAACACTAATAGCATGCATAATAGGAATATTTGCAATCTAGCTTGTTTTATAGAAAAAAATTAATTTGTTGTAGGGGTCGCCACCTTCGGCGACCCACACTTCGAAGAAATTGCTTAAATGAAGACTGAATAATAAATAATGAAAGGTGAAGAGAACAAAACTCTTCAAGTTTTTGAAAGGAGAAAAAACAATGGCTAATACAAAAGTAAAAAATAAAGGAAAAATAAACCAAAAACCATTAGATTTTATACTATGTATAACTGTATTTTTATTACTAACTTTAGGCATTGTTATGGTACTCTCAGCAAGTGCACCATCATCCTTTGCTGAATGGGGAAATAGTTATCACTATTTTATAAGGCAAGCAATATTTGCATTATTAGGCGTATTCTTAATGCTAGTAATATCAAAAATTGATTATAGAATATATAAAAAATTTTATAAATTAGCATATATTGGTTCTATAATAGCATTATCATTAGTAGTAATACCCGGAATAGGTGATGGCGCAAAAGGAGCCGCAAGATGGATAGATATAGGAATTATAAGATTTCAACCATCAGAAATAGCAAAGATAGGATTAATAGTATTTTATGCAGCATACCTTTCAGAACATAGAACAGAATTAAATTCATTTTTAGATGGATTTATAAAACCATTATTATATTTAGTTCCACCAATTGCAATATTATTCTTTTTACAAGATCACTTAAGTGCATCAATTATAATTATTGCCATCACATCAATTATGATGTTGATGGCCGGTACTAAGCTAAAGTATTTCTTAACAGCAGGAATTTCAGCAGGATGTGCAGGAGTTATAGGAATGCTTACACTAGCTCAAGCAACAGGAAAAGGAAATTTCCGTTTAGCAAGGTTAACTACATTTTTAGACCCATGGGCAGATGCAACAGGAGATGGCTGGCAAGTAATACAAGGCTTATATGCAATAGGCTCAGGAGGACTATTTGGAGTAGGGTTAGGGCAAAGTAAGCAAAAATATTTATACATACCAGAGCCACATAATGACTTCATATTTGCAGTAATTGCAGAAGAACTTGGATTTGTAGGATGCGTAATAGTTATAGCGCTATTTGCTGTGTTTATATGGCGAGGAATACTAACATCTATGAAAGCAAAAGACTGCTTTGGAAGTTTACTTGCTATAGGAATTACCTCACTAATTGGAATGCAAGCAATTATGAATATAGCAGTTGTAACATCATCAATGCCAGCGACAGGAATATCACTACCATTTATAAGCTATGGAGGAACAGCCTTGCTAATAATATTATGCAGTGTAGGAATATTACTTAATATATCACGCTCAAGTTCGAAGGTATAAAGACAACAAAATCAGGACAACGGAGGACAACGGGACGGGGTTTTTGTCCCTAGCATTTCAGCTAATTAAATATTGAAAGTATAGGGACAAAAACCCCGTCCCGTTGTCCTTAAACGAATAATGAATAGTGAAGAGTACAAGACTCTTCGAGTTTTTAGGAGGAGAATATGAGGGTAATTGTTGCGGCGGCTGGTACAGGGGGACACATAAACCCAGGTATTGCGATAGCAAATAAAATAAAACAGGAAGAGCCAAACTCTGAAATAATATTTGTAGGAACTTCCAGAGGATTAGAAAAGGATTTGGTTCCTAGAGCTGGATATGAATTGAAAACGATAGAAGCATATGGACTAAGTAAGAAAATTTCAATAGAAAATATAAAAAAATTATATAAAACTTTTAAAGGATATAGAGAAGCCAAAAAAATTGTGAAAGAATTTAAACCAGATATAGTAATAGGAACAGGAGGCTATATTTGCGGAGCAACAATAATGGCTGCAAGTAAAAATAATATTCCAACATTATTACATGAAAGTAATGCTTTTCCAGGTAAAGCAGTAATAATGCTTGCTAAAAAAACAAGCTGTATATTAGTTTCTTTTGAAGATGCAAAAAATAGAATAAAAAATGCAAAGAAAATAGTTCACACAGGAACTCCTACAAAAATAAAGAAAATAGACTATACAGATACTGAAAAAGCAAATATAAAGACTAAATTGAATTTAAGCCTACATATGCCTATTATATTAGTATTTGGCGGAAGCCAAGGCGCACAAGCTATAAATGAATCAATAATAGAAATTGCAAAAAAAGGTTTAAATAAAAATTATCAAATAATGTGGGCAACAGGTCCAGAACAATATGAAATAATAAAAAAAGAATTTGAAAAAAATAAATTAGATATAAAAAATATAACAAATATGGCAATAGTTCCATACATTTATAATATGGAAGAAGTTATGAATATATCAGACATAATAGTTGCGAGAAGTGGAGCAATGACTATAACTGAAATATCAAAATTAGGAAAACCTTCTATATTAGTACCACTTCCAAATGTAAGTAATGACCATCAATTATATAATGCAAAAGTGTTAGAGAAAGTAGGTGCAGCAAAAATAATATTAAACAAAAATTTGAACGCAGAAAAGTTAAACTTAGAAATACAAAACATAGTTAATTATCCACAACTAATTAACAAAATGGGGAAAAATGCAGAGAAAATTGCGGTATCAAATGTTGAAAATAAGATATATGATGAAATAAAAAAATTAGTAAAATAAAAAATGCATTTTATGCATTTTTTATTTTATTAATTTCTAGGTTTGAAAGCTCTTTAGGTGCTTTAATAATAGCATATATTTTTTTAATAATATTTTCAAAAATACTGTTCTTATAAGGAATAAGTGCTAATTCTATATTATCTAAGGCTTCATATTTTTCATCTAACTTAGCCATCATATTTATATAAAAATCATTAAAGAAAGTATAATTTTCATTAGTTCCAAGTAAATCTTTATAATGATATAATTTTTTCCTAAAATCTTCTATCTCTTGAGAAGAATATACATTATTTAATGCTCTATTAAAATATGAAGTGAAAATAAGGTTTTGTGTTTCAAAAAAGATATTTTTAATTTGATTTTTATAAATACCTATTTTTGAAGAAGCAATTGCAATAAACCTTTCACTTAAAAACTCATTTTCAACTTTAGAAGAAAGTGAAGTTATTTTTTCTTCTAAAGCTAATATTTTATCCAAATTATATTCAACTGTATAAAAAGTTTTTTGACCACATAAATTTATAAAAGATTTAATAAATTTATTAGTGCTATGGAAAGTACTATCAAATAAAACATTTTCACCAGTAATGTATCCCATTTGTGCTACTAAATTACATACAATAGGGTAGCAATTAGGAGTATTTGTAGAAAATTCAATATCATAGTATTTAACTATTTCTGTTTCTAAATGTAATACTTTAGATGTAATTAATTGTACAGCGCCTTCATTTAATGCCATTCCACGAACTTTAAATCCAGTAAAATCACACAACCCAAGCTTATATAAAATATTATTCTTATCCTTTAGTTCTTGATAAGCATGAATAAATTCATGAACTGAATATTTTTTCATTTCATCAAGAGAAAGCCCGCTTTTTAAAGTAGATAGAAGAATTTTTATAAAAATAATTTGCTTCGCCCATGCTACTTGGAATGTCGGCTATATACATTGGTATATTTGAAATTTTTATAAATAATTTATCATAATTAAAACCATAAAAAGGAAAGGCACAAGTTAGTTTTTCTGCAACATATTTTGCAATTAAGGTTACACTTAAAGTATCTAATGCTTTTATAACAGTAATTCCATCCTTTTTTAAATCTCTTTCAATATTCATTATTTTCTCCTTAGTTAATTTTTAACAAGTATATTATACAATATAATAGCAAAAGAAGGGTTACAAAGGTGTTAAACTTTTATTACATTTTTATTACTTGATTGAAAATAAAACATATTAACCCTTCGCGCTAGTGAATAATAATTAAGATGTGAATTTTACAATTCAAGTATTATAAATGCAAAAAAAGTGGTATAATATAAAAGAAATAAAAAAGAAAAGAGGAGATTGATTATGAAAGATGGAAAAATTGTTTTAGTTGGAACAGGTTTTGTTGGAATGAGTATGGCGTATTCAATGCTTAATAGAGGTGGAATAGGAGAACTTGTTTTAGTGGATATAGATAAAAATAAAACTATAGGGGAAGAAATGGATTTGTCACATGGGCTTCCTTTTGCACCTCAAAAAATGGTAATAAAAGCGGGAGACTATAGTGATTGCAAGGATGCAGAAATAGTAGTTATTACTGCAGGTGTTGCTCAAAAGCCAGGTCAAACTAGGCTAGAACTTGCAGAAGTAAATGCAAAAATAGTAAAAGATATAACTAAAAATATAATGGCAAGTGGTTTTAATGGTACTATAATAGTTGCTTCGAACCCAGTAGATTTAATGTCATATGTAGTATATAAAGTATCAGGACTACCAAAGAATAGAGTAATAGGTTCAGGAACAGTATTAGACACAGCAAGACTTCGTTATATGATAGCAGACTATATGAAGGTATCTAGCAAAAATGTTCATGCATATATAATGGGAGAACATGGTGATTCTTCATTTGTTCCATGGGAACATTGCTATATAGGGTGTAAAAAAATTATTGATATAATGAAAGACTCAGGAAAACCAGTAGAAGACTTAAAGAAAATACATGAAGGAGTAGTAAATGCAGCATATGAAATAATAGAAAAGAAAAAAGCAACATATTATGGAATAGGAATGAGTCTAAACCGTTTAGTAAGAGCAATATTAGATGATGAAAATTCAATACTTACAGTATCTACTTATTTAGAAAATGGTGCATATGGGCAAAATGATGTATATATTGGCGTACCAGCAATAATTAATAAAGATGGTGTAAGAGAACTAATGGAATTAGATTTAAATGCAGAAGAACAGGAAAAATTAAATAACAGTTGTAATTTAATAAAGAAAATGAGGGAAGATTCAATAGAAAATATAATAGAAGAATAATAAAAGTTATAGTTAAGTAAGAAGAAATTTTTTTTATAATGTAGGTGTGATTATTTCTTAGCGGTTCGAACGTTAGTGAGTTACAGATAAGTTATGCGTTAGTGTAATCGCCCGAGGCTTCAACGAAATTGCTTAAATATAAATTATTTCTCAGATAGTTTCGAGAAAGAGCGGGCGATTGATAATCGCCCCTACAATTTGAAATAAATAAATCAATAATTTATATTCTTACTAAACTGTAACAATAAAAATTTAGTATTGCAGTAATTAATAAATTTGACAAAGTTATGTAAATGATGTACAATAGATATATAACAAAACATTTTATTTATAGGAGGTATTCTTTAATGAATATGGAAACAACCAGAGTTGAGAAGCATGACGGAGAATTTTTTGTAACAGATATCCAGGATCTGTATATCGGAGTAAGTGTAGAACGGGTAGAATACATTACAGGAAAAGTTCCGGATGTTGACGAAACAGAGGTAGCTATTTTGCTGGCGACCATCACTGAGGCAAGAGTAATACTTGAGTGGAGAAACGACATCTATGAGGAGGAGGACGAAGAAAGAAACGAGAAGGTAGCAAACAAGGCAATTATCAAGTTACTTCAGGAATACGACATTGAAACCCTGAATGGTATCTTCGAAGATATGAAGTATCATGAAATCAAACAGGTTCTCGAAAGTGGTAACCCTGTAGCAGCTCTGCGAGAAGTTGCATAAAAGCAAAAATTCAAAAAAGAAATACACAAAAAAACTGGTAGAATTCTACCAGTTTTATATATTTTATCTAATAACAATATTATAAATTTTATTTTTAACATAAATTTCTTTAATAATAGTTTTATCCTCTAGTAATCCACAAACTGTTTCGTTTTTGTGGACAACTTCCTTTACAATTGCTTCTTCTGAATTTAAAGGAACTGTAACTGTAGCCTTTAGTTTTCCATTAAATTGAACAGGAATTTCTATTTCACTATCAATTGTTTTTGCCTCATCATATATAGGCCATGTTGATTGGCATATTGGCTTAAATCCTAATTCCTCATTAAGCTCTTCTGTAATATGTGGAGCAATTGGGTTTAATAATGTTAAAAGTAATCTATAATCTTCTTTAGTTATAGTTTTTTCGTCATCATAACTATTTGCTAAAATCATTAATGCTGATACTGCTGTATTATAAGACATAGTAGTTAAATCAGTCTGTACTTTTTTAATAGTTTTATGAATTATACTTTCTAGTTTTGGAGAATATTCATCTCCATCAACAACTTTTTCTTTCAAACGAATAACTTTATCAATAAAACGTTTGCAACCTCTCAAAGAATCTGTACTCCAAGGAGCATCTTGTGTGTAATCTCCCATAAACATTTCATAAACTCTTAAAGTATCTGCACCATATTCATTAACAATATCATCAGGGTTAATAACATTACCCTTAGACTTACTCATTTTTTCATTATTTGAACCAAGTACCATACCATGGCTTACACGAGTCCAAATCATTTCTTTATTAGGTACTAATCCAATATTATATAAGAATTGAACCCAGAACCTTGCATAAAGTAAATGTCTTGCAGTATGTTCCATACCACCATTGTACCAGTCAACTCTATTCCAATATTTCATAGCGTCCATAGAAGCAAACTCTTTATCATTATGAGCATCCATAAATCTTAAGAAATACCAGCTAGAACCAGCCCAGTTAGGCATTGTATCAGTTTCTCTTTTAGCAGGTCTACCACAACATGGGCAAGTTGTATTTACCCAATCAGTAATATTTGCAAGTGGGCTTTCACCATTTTCAGTAGGCTCATATTCTGCAACATCTGGTAATAATAAAGGTAGGTCCTCTTCCTTCATAGGTTGCCATCCACATTTTTCACAATGAATCATAGGAATAGGTTCACCCCAGAAACGTTGACGAGAGAAAATCCAGTCTCTCATTTTATAATTATTTACTTTTCTTGCAATACCCATATTTACTAATTTTTCAGTAATAGCATCTTTAGCTTCTTCTACTGTTAAACCAGTAAATTCTTCAGAATTTATAAGTTTGCATCCTTTACCTAAATAATCTTGTTTTTCAAAAGCACTATCGCTAATATCTCTACCATCAATTACTTGAATAATATCAAGGTTATGTTCTTTTGCATATTCAAAATCTCTTTGGTCATGAGAAGGAACAGCCATAACAGCACCTGTACCATAATCTCCTAAAACAAAATCACCTAAGAAAATAGGAATTTCTTTTCCGTTAATAGGGTTAATAGCACTAATACCTTCAAGCTTGCAACCAGTCTTACCTTTATTAAGCTCAGTTCTTTCCATACTGCTCTTTTTAGCAGTCTCTTTTATATACTCATTAACTTCTTCTTTATTAGTAACCTTAGGCATAAGTTCTTTAATAAGTTTGCCATCTGGTGCAATAACAAAAAATGTTATACCATAAACTGTTTCAATACAAGTAGTGAAAATAGAAAAGCTTCCACCTTGTTTAATTTTAACATCAAGTTCAACACCAGTAGACTTACCAATCCAGTTAATTTGTCCAAGTTTAACTCTATCAGCAAAGTTAGTATCATCTAAACCTTTAAGTAGGTCTTCAGAATAATCACTCATTCTAAGCATCCATTGAGCCTTTTCTCTTTGCTCAACCCCAGAACCACATCTTTCACAAACACCACCAGCAGCATCTTCATTAGATAAAACGCTTTTACAAGTAGGGCACCAATTAACAGCTATAGTATCCTTATAAGCCATACCATGTTTATAAAATTGTAAAAATTGCCATTGTGTCCATTTGTAATATTCGGGGTCAGTAGTAGAAAACTCCCTAGACCAATCAAAAGAAAAGCCCAAGTCCTTCATTTGACCTTTAAAAGTTGCGATATTTTCCTTAACAGCCTCTTTTGGGTGAATATGGTTTTTAATAGCATATTGCTCAGCAGGAGCACCAAAAGCATCCCAACCCATAGGATATAAAACATTATAACCTTGCATTCTCTTCATTCTAGCAAGAGCATCTTGCGCAGTATAACTTCTAACATGCCCAACATGTAAGCCTGCTCCAGAAGGGTAAGGAAACTCAACCAAAATATAATAAGGGTCTTTTTTATCATCACCTGTAACAGCTTTAAAAGACTCATTTTTATCCCAATAATCTTGCCATTTTTTTTCAATATCTAAAAAATTATAAGCCATCTCCTAAAATCATCCTCTCTTTTCTCAATTAGGGACAGTCCCAAATTGTCCCATTTGGCCAATTTGGGACAGCCCTTAATTACAATGTATTGCTATTATACTACATTATTTTAGGAAATGGAAGGGATAAATTAAAATTAGTTGCAAATTATGGTAAACTATGTTAAAATATTAATAGTGATTTTTTAGGAACTATAAATAATAATTTATTTAAAGTAAAGGAGAAAAAGAATATGGCATTAGTATGTGCGAGGCAATCTTTTTTAATTGAGGGCTACAAAGTAGTAGAAAGAAAAAAATGGTTTAGAAATTGTACCGAAGAGGTAAAGAAACCAATAAGATATTTTTCAGTTTGTAATAATTCAGCTAATATTGATTTTGAAAAATCACCATACTGAAAAATATGAGGAATGAATACTTTACCAGCACATGAACAAATTAAATCGATTGTATCTTGATAATTAGGATATGATCGAAAATCTACATAAAATCTACTTTTAGGATTCGTAAGCCATCCTCTATATAGACTTTCTTTATTTGTATGCTCTATCTGGTCAGAAAACAAAGTATCAGTATTATACTTCAAGTTTTCTAAATCATTAAAGATAATACTTGTCACAAATTTGGCAGGCTGAACAAGAAAATCTGTATATAGTTCTTCTGTATTTTTAGGTAAAATAATACCATGTTCTCTTAATACTTTTAAAATTGCTCTTAAATAAGACTTGTTAATCTCTTTCTTACTTTTATACAAAGTTGGCAAATTTTTTTTCATTTCTTTCACAGTTATACCATAGCCAAGTAATTCAATTTCTCTTCCTTGGCAGATTGTCTTTAATTCTATTCCTGGAATAATAATTCCACTAAATAACTTCCGATATTCTTCTACTTCAGGATAAGCATCAACACTTTCATGATCTGTTATGGAAATTTGATTAAGACCTAATTCTTCTGCTTCAATTAAAGTCTCTTTTGGTGTTTTAGTTCCATCTGACTTAGTAGTGTGTACATGTAAATCGATTTTGTTTTTTCCACCGCAAAGTAAATTGTTAAAAGGCATCATAATTATTCCTCCTTATTGAAAATATATTATAAGTTACGTATGTATTATACAAAAAAATATAGAAAAAATCAATAGATAAACATAAAAAGTTGACAGCAATACAAAATTATGTTAAAGTATTGATGTAACTATTAACAAAGGTTAAATATAGGAGGTAAAACTATGGGAAATTGTTATGGAATGGATGAAGAAGAAAAATGGGAACGGGAAAGAGAAATAAGGAATCTTATGAACAATCCTAAAGAACTTCAAAGACGATTGATGGTGGGAGAGGGTTGTGACGACGAAGCTGAGGAGGCAAGCATCAGAACCTTTTGGAGAGACCAGTATTAGGTCTTATTAAAAATTAGTTCATTATAATTTCATAAACTAGGACATATCAGGAAATTTTCTAATGCGTCCTTTCTCATTTTGCGCCAAAACAAAAATATAAAAAATAGCAAATTTTAAAAGAAAAGATCGACAAAAAATTGTTGACTTTTTTTCATGTTAATATATAATATTAATAGAAAACAAAAGAAGGAGAGATTTTAATATGGCAGAGTACACAGAGGAAGAAGAAAATAGAGTAAAGGCTATGATTGATGATTTAGTAGAGAAAGCTAAAAAGGCATCAGAAGAATACATGAAATTAGATCAAGAGCAGGTTAATAATATTGTAAAAGCAATGTCTATGGCAGGTTTAGAACATCACATGGAACTTGCTAAAATGGCGGTTGAAGAAACTGGTCGTGGTATTTATGAAGATAAAATTACTAAGAATATGTTTGCTACAGAATATATTTACCATAGTATTAAATATGCTAAAACAGTTGGAGTTGTTGAAGAGAATGGAGAAGAAGGCTATGAAGAAATTGCAGAGCCTATTGGTATTATTGCAGGGGTTACTCCTGTTACTAACCCTACTTCTACAACAATGTTTAAATCTATAATTTCAGCTAAAACTAGAAATGTTATCATTTTTGGTTTCCACCCATCTGCTCAAAAATGTAGTGTAGAAGCAGCAAAAGTTGTTAGAGATGCTGCTATAAAAGCAGGTGCACCTGAAAATTGTATTTTATGGATTGAAGAACCTTCAATACTTGCCACTTCAGAACTTATGCACCACCCAGGAGTTGATTTAATATTAGCAACAGGTGGTACAGGTATGGTTAAAGCTGCATATTCATCAGGAAAACCAGCTTTAGGTGTTGGACCTGGTAATGTACCTTGTTATATAGATAAAACAGCTAAGCTAAAAACTTCTGTTAATGACTTAGTTCTTTCAAAATCTTTTGATAATGGTATGATTTGTGCATCAGAGCAATCTGTAATTGTTGATAATGATATTCATGAAGAATTTGAAAGATTAATGAAAGAAGCGGGATGTTATTTCCTAAATGAAGAGCAAACTAACAAACTAAGAAATAGTATGTTTATAGAAGAGAAAGGATGCGCTCTAAATGCTGATATAGTTGGAAAAAGCCCATATAATATAGCAAAAGGTGCAGGTATAGAAGTACCACAAGATACAAAAGTATTAGTATTACACGAAAATGGAGTAGGTATAGAATATCCATTCTCAAAAGAAAAATTAAGTCCAGTTCTTGCATATTACATTGTTGAAAATGAAGATGAAGGAATTGACTTAGCAGAAAAATTAATAGAATTTGGAGGCTTAGGCCATAGCGCAGTTATTCATTCAGAAAATGAAGAAACAATAAGAAGATTTTCTGAAAGGGTAAAAGTAGGAAGAATTATTGTTAATTCACCTTCAACACATGGTGCAATTGGTGATATATATAACACAAATATGCCATCACTAACATTAGGTTGTGGCTCATTTGGAGGAAACTCAACAACATCAAATGTATCAAGTGTAAACTTAATTAATATTAAAAAAGTTGCGAAAAGGAGAGTTAATATGCAATGGTTTAAAGTTCCAGATAAAATATATTTTGAAGCAGGTTCAATATCATACCTAGAAAAAATGCCAGATATAACAAGAGCATTTATAGTAACAGATAAATCTATGGTAGAATTTGGTTATGTAGATAAAATATTATACCACTTAAGAAAAAGAAATGAATATGTTCATTCAGAAATATTCTCAGATGTAGAGCCAGACCCTTCTTTTGATACAATTAAAAAGGGAGTTGCCATGATGAATGAATTTAAGCCTGATGTTATTATAGCATTAGGTGGAGGTAGCCCAATAGATGCTGCAAAAGGTATGTGGCTATTCTACGAGCACCCAGATGCAGATGTAGAAGGCTTAAAACTAAAATTTATGGACATTAGAAAACGTACTTATAAATTCCCAAAACTTGGAGAAAAAGCAAAAATGGTAGCAATACCAACAACATCAGGAACAGGTTCAGAAGTTACCTCATTTGCAGTAATTACAGATAAAACAATAAACAAAAAATATCCACTAGCAGACTACGAACTAACACCAGATGTAGCAATTATAGACCCAGACCTAGTAATGAGCCTTCCACAAAGAATAACAGCAGATACAGGTATGGACGTACTAACACATGCAATAGAAGCATATGTTTCAAATATGGCATCAGACTATACAGATGGTTTAGCAGAAAAAGCAGTAGAGCTAGTATTCAAAAATTTAAGAACAGCATATAACAATGGAAGTGATAGAACAGCTCGTGAAAAAATGCACAATGCAAGTACAATAGCAGGAATGGCATTCACAAATGCATTCTTAGGAGTAAACCACTCACTAGCACACAAAATAGGAGGAGAATTCCACTTACCACATGGAAGAATAAATGCAATATTACTTCCATATGTAATAAAATACAACGCTACTAAACCAACAAAATTTGTATCATTCCCTAAATACGAATACTTCATAGCAGACCAAAAATATGCAGACCTATCAAGAAGAATGGGCTTCCCAGCATATACAAATGAAGAAGGAGTAAATTCACTAATAGAAGAAATTAAAAAATTAAATAGCGACTTAGGAATACCCGCATCATTTAAAGAACAAGGTGTAGATGAGCAAGAATTTTTAAGCAAAGTAGATATGCTAGCAGACAGAGCATTCGAAGACCAATGCACAACAGCAAACCCACGTCTTCCATTAGTTGAAGAACTAAAACAAATTTTAATAGATAGTTATTATGGAAATATGTAAAAATAACTTGAAAATATAAAAAAATAAGACTCTTAGCAAAGAGTCTTATTTTTATGTTGAATTGTAAATGAAAGGCTTAGCCAATTGGCTAATTGTTCTGAATAGGTTCAGTTGTAAAGCAATCATTTTCTGTATCATAGTATACTGCTTTTCCATTAACTATGAGATCATTAAACTCTATATAGTTTTTTCCATATCTTTGGTAATAGTCATCTAAAACAAGAACATGATAATCATTGAGATTATAGTACATTGTTTTAGATTCATTAATAGGAAGCAGACCATAAGCTTTTTCTGAAAGTTCAGCAATATCCTGAGTATGAAGAGATTTTGTTCCACACCCTGTGAGAGCAATACACATGATACAAACTAAAAATAATCCTTTTAACCGTTTTTTCATAAGAAACCCTCCTAAAATTAATATTATATTCATATTATAACACAAATTATGTAAAAGATTAAATAAAATTGGAGTAGAGCATCATATATGAGGTATCGATCATAAAAATAAGGAAAACTTTTTAAGAAAGCTATTGATTAAAAAATTATTATTGATACTATCAACAATAATAACAAAAATTTGATATAAAATAATTATATTAATTATAAAAATAGGAAGGGGAAAACAAATGAGAAAGAAAGCACAAGCAATAACACTAATTTCACTTGTAATTACAATAATAGTATTACTAATATTAGCAAGTGTAGGAATATATTTAAGTATAGGAAAAAATGGAATATTTACAAAAGCAAAAGAGGCAAAAGAAGCTACAAATAAACAACAAGCAACAGATATAATAAATTTAAAAATAACAACAGCACAAATAAATATACAGAAAAGGAAGAAATGCCAACATTACAAGAACTAGCAGATGTATTTTATAAAGATAACGAAATTCAATATGTAGCATTAGAAAGTAAGGTAGCAAGCAAAGAAAAAATAACAGTAGGAAATAACACATCAATATATACAAAATTGAATAAATATCCATATGAATTTAAAATAAATAGCAAATTACAGGTATACTGTTAGATGTAAATAAATGAGTTTACATCTAATTTTTTTGGTTGTAAAATTATTTACAAAGAATTTAAGTTAGAACATCAAATTACAGAGGTCTTAGAATCTATTTTTATTGACGGTTCGACTTTTATTCCTATTATTAATTTAGTTTTAGATAGTGAGGGCGATTTCGACTCTATATAACAAGCCAGATGAAATAATAGTAGAGGTAAAAGACTTAAGTTCAAAAAGAAAGTAGGTGAATAATTTTGAAAACAGTATTAAGTGTAGATGTTGCTAAAAATAAAAGTATGATAATGCTTATGAATAGTGATGGA
>CATLDI010000002.1 GCA_949902805.1 uncultured Clostridiaceae bacterium | reverse complement strand
GATAGAGTAGAAATACACGAAAACAAAACAGCAGATTTATATTTAAAGATAAAGCCACTAGAACAGGTACGATAATGCTACTCATTCTATTATTTTTTTATTGTGTACCAAGGGGTGTCGTTAAACTAACTCCAGCTCATGACCCTAATGATTATGCAGCAGCTCTAGCTCATGACCTAGAAATAATAGAAGTATTTGATGAGAATTTTAAAATGGGTAATTTGGTACCTGAACTAAAAGGTATGGATTTATTAGAAGCAAGAGAAGAAATAGTTAAAATGCTAGAGAAAAATGGAGACTTAGTAAAAATAGAAGACTATACTCATAATGTAGGAAAATGTTATAGATGCCATAGCACAATAGAGCCACATATTTCAAAGCAATGGTTTGTTAAAATGGAGCCTTTAGCTAAACCTGCTAATGAAGCTATAAGAAGAGGAAAGGTTAAATTTATACCACAAAAATATGAAAAAACATATTTTGCATGGATGGACAATGTAAAAGATTGGTGTATTTCAAGACAATTGTGGTGGGGACATAGAATACCAGCATATTACTGTGATGATTGTAAGGAAGTGATGGTAGCACATGATAAGCCAGGGAAATGTACAAAATGTGGAAGTGAGCATCTACACCAAGATGAAGATACACTAGATACATGGTTTAGCTCTGCATTATGGCCATTTTCAACACTAGGCTGGCCAGAACAAACAGAAGACTTTAAATATTTCTACCCAACATCTACTTTAGTTACAGGATATGATATTATATTCTTCTGGGTAGCAAGAATGATATTCTCAGGAATAGAACATACAGGTGTAGAACCATTTAAAGATGTTGTAATACATGGAATAGTAAGAGACGCACAAGGAAGAAAAATGTCAAAAAGCTTAGGAAATGGAATTGACCCACTAGAAATAATAGATAAATATGGAACAGATGCCCTAAGATTTTCACTAATACTAGGAATATCAGCAGGAAATGATATAAGATATATGCCAGAAAAATTAGACCAAGCTTCAAACTTTGCAAATAAATTATGGAATGCATCAAAATTTGCATTAGGAAACTTTGCAAAAATAGGGGAGAATATTCCAAACTTTGAAACATTTATGATAAGTGATGAAATACCTTCTAACTTAGCATATGAAGATAAATGGATACTTTCAAAAATAAATACATTAGCAAAAGAAATAAGCTATAACATAGACAAATATGACTTAGGTGTAGCCTGCAGTAAAATATATGACTTCATATGGAACGAATTTTGCGATTGGTATATAGAAATGGTAAAACCACGACTATATGATGAAGAAAGTACAAATAAAGATGCGGCAGTATGGACATTAAACAAAGTGTTAGCAAATTCACTAAAATTATTACATCCAATAATGCCATTTATAACAGAGGAAATTTTTGCAAAATTATATAGCAAAGATGAAAGCATAATGATTTCAAAATGGCCAGAATATAAAGAAAAACTATCATTTGAAAATGAAGGAAAAGGAATAGAAGCTTTGAAAGAAATAATAGTAGGAATACGTAATTTACGTACAAATATGAATATACATCCATCTAAAAAATCTAATTTAATATTTATAACAACAGAATTTGAAGAAATGATAAATTCATCAAAAACAATGTTACAAAAATTAGGATTTGCAGAAAACATAGAAGTAAAACAAAATAGAACAGATATTCCAGAAGATAGTTCATGCATAATGGTAGATGGAATTGAAGCTATAATACCATTTGGAGATTTAGTAGATAAAGAAGAAGAAAGAAAAAGGTTGGAAAACGAAATTACAAAACTAGAATCAGAAGTTGCAAGATGTGAAAAAATGCTTTCAAACCCAGGCTTTGTATCAAAAGCTCCAGAAGCAAAAATTAATGAAGAAAAAGAAAAATTAGCAAAATATCAAGAAATGTTGAAAGCTTCTAAAGAAAGATTAGAAACAATAAAATAATAGAAAAGAAAGTTTTAGCTTGTCTAAAACTTTCTTTATATATGTATATAAAAAAGATAATATTTTAAAATATAAAATATTATCTTTTTAAGCATATTTATTGTTAACAATACCTCTTATGTATTCACCAATTTCCTTATCAGTTAAATCTAACATTGCAATTAAATTTTCAAGAACATCTCTTCTAGGTAAATCTTCTTCTTTATCTATTCTAACATATTGTCTTAAACTTATATTTAACATATCAGCAATATTTTCTTGAGTATAATTTTTCAATTTTCTTTTTTCTTTAGTCATTAACAAATAACCATATACATTATTGCATAAAAGTAAAAAAATAAATATTGACATTAAGTGTCATGTTTAATGTAATTCATTTGTAAAGATAGTAATGAACAAAGGAGAAAATAAAAAATGAGAAAAGAAAGCAACTATAGAAATTATAATAGAAAAAGTTTAATGATAGAACGAGGAATAACATTAATTTCATTAGTAATAACAATAATAATTTTAAAAATTTTATCGGGAGTAGCAATAAACTTAAGTTTAGGGGAAAACGAAATATTCGAAAGAGCGAAAGAAGCAAGAGATGAATATTTATCATTTGCAGAAGAAGAGCAAAAAGATTTAAATGAATTATATGAACAATTAGGAATAGAAAATTTGCCAGAAAATACCCCAGAAACCCCACAAGAAATAGGAAAAAGAGAAGCCTTAAAAGACGGATGGGGACAAGAAATAGTAATATATACAAGCACTGAAAATGGGCAAGAAGTAACAGGATTTACAAAAGTAGCAATAGTATATGCAGTATCAGTAGGAAATGGAGAAACAGTATCAAAGAACTTTTGGTATGTAGGTGGAACATTAGATACTGGAGTAATAATATCAGATAATGAAGAGGATAAATATGATGGAAAGACAGATAAAACAGTATATGACTATACAAGAAGATTAAAAGGAAATCAATTTGTATGGATACCATGCAATACTTGGAATGGAATTAAGCAAACTAATATAACTCTTGGAGATAGCTGGTGGGATACAACAATACCAAAAGCAGAGCTATCACAAATAGAAAAATATGGTGGTTTTTATGTAGCAAGATATGAGGTGGGCTTAGCAAGTACAATTCTAGAATTTACTGAAACACAAACAAGTACTGGCTCAAATAAAATATATAATAAAGAAGGTGTTCCTCAAAGCAAAGCAGGAATAAGTTAAACGCTTGAAAACGAGGTACTTTAAAATATAGAGAATTACAATAAGAACAGAAATAAAAATATGCTTTTAAAGAGATTACAAAGAAACGTAATCTCTTTTTTTGTCGAAAACTTTTTATCAATCGACAAAACTTCTAACATTTTGCTATTGGAAAATATTTCCAATAGGTATATAATTTATAAAAACAAAAGAGAACAAGGAGGATAAAAATGAATTCTAAATATATTAAAGAGGACAAGCTTTTGATATTAGAAATGACAGAGGAAATAGACCACCATCAAGCAGAAAAAATAAGAAGAAAAGCAGATGATGAAATTACAAAATATATGCCTAGAAAAGTTGTATTAGACTTTAACAATGTTTCATTTATGGATAGCGCAGGAATAGGTATGGTACTTGGCAGGTATAAAATGATAAATATGATAGGGGGAAGCCTAGAAATGGAAAACGTAAGTACACCACTTAAAAAAATATTTGATATGAGTGGAATTACAAAAATATGCCCGATTATAAATGGAGAGTCGGAAATCGGAATATAAAATTGTAATTCGAAAGCAAAAATTGAAAATAAGAGATGTATGGGCGACTACTAATCGCCAGATATTCAAAGAAATTACCTAAACGGAGGTTAGAAATATGAAAAATATTTATGAAAATGAAATGAAATTAGAGTTTGTTAGTAAATCAAACAATGAGGCTTTTGCACGTATTAGTGTAGCGGCATTTGCAGCACAGTTAGACCCAACAATAGAAGAAATTGCAGATATAAAAACAGCAGTGTCAGAAGCGGTTACAAATTCTATTGTACATGGCTATGAAGATAAAGAGGGAATAGTAAAAATAGTATGCAAAATAATTGGAAATTCTATAATAATAGAAATTTCCGATTCTGGAAAAGGAATAGAAGATATAGAAAAAGCTAAAAAACCACTATATACCTCAAAGCCAAACTTGGAACGCTCAGGAATGGGATTTACTATTATGGAAAATTTTATGGATGATATGATAGTAGAGTCAATAGTAGGTCTTGGCACAAAAGTTACAATGAAAAAAATGATAAAAAAAGATGAAGTAAGAGAAGAAGATATAACAGAAGTATTAAATCAAATTAATAGCATGAACTAGATAAAACAAATGAGGAAAATATAGAAGTCGGAAGTCAGAGGTCAAAAATATAAGGCGGAAAATTGAATTAAAAATAGAATAATATAATAATAACCTTAACTGTTTTAAAATATTAAAAAATTATAACAATTTTCTGACATCCGACTTCTGATATTTAACATCCGAAAAAAAGGAGATACTTATGTTGTATGAAAATAATATAAAAGATATAAAAGAAGCTCAAAATGGTAATCAGGAAATTATGACAAAAATAATTGAAGAGAATAATGGGCTTATTTGGAGTATAGTAAAAAGATTTTCAGGAAGACGGATATGAATTAGAAGATTTATATCAAATAGGATGCATAGGTTTTATAAAATCAATTAAAAGATTTGATACTTCTTTTGATGTAAGACTTTCAACATATGCGGTTCCATATATTTTAGGAGAAATAAAAAGATTTATAAGAGATGATGGAAGTATAAAAATAAGCCGAAGCATTAAAGAACTTTCAGTTAAAATAAAGGATATACAAGCAAGAAACTTAAGAGAAAAAGGAAAAGAAATAGGTATAATAGAAATTGCAAAAGAATTAAAAGTGTCAAAGGAAGAAGTTGTAGCTGCTTTAGATTCGTTAAATCCAATAGTTTCAATTTATGATGAAACATATTCAAATGATGAAGGTGGAATAAGTATTCTTGATAAACTTAAAAGTGAGGTAGATGAGGCGGAGCAAATTGCTAATAAGATAAGTATAAGGAATATAATAACTTCTTTAAATAATAGGGATAAGCAAATTATTATGCTTAGGTATTACAAAAATAATACACAAAGTCAGGTTGCTAAAATATTAGGGATTAGTCAAGTTCAGGTTTCTAGGATTGAGAAGAAAATATTGGAATCAATGAAATTAAAAATGGTTAACTAGTGAAATAGTGTTGGAGGAGAAGAAAGAATGAAAAAAATTATATTGTGTATTCTGATATTTGTTTTGTTATGCTTTTGCATACCAATAATATTTACAAACAATAAAATACAAAATGTAGCAAAAGAAATTGTTGAGAATAATGAAATTACACCTAATACATATGACTATAAAAATTATCAAACTATAAAATTGCTACATTCTGCTACAGGTCAAATAGAAGAAATAAAATTAGATGAGTATTTATATGGAGTTGTAGCAAGTGAAATGCCTGCTAATTTTGAATTAGAAGCATTAAAGGCTCAAGCCGTAGTAGCAAGAACATACACAATTTACAAAATGATAAATGATAATAGCAAGCATGAAGGAGCGAATATATGTGATAATTCAGCATGTTGTCAGGCTTGGATAACAAAAGAGGATAGAATGGCAAAGTGGGAAGAACCTTTAAGAGAATCTAATTGGAATAAAATAATGGAATCAGTAAATTCTACACAAGGAAAAATAATTACTTATGGAGGAGTTCCAATAAACGCATTCTTCCATTCAAATAGTGGTGGTACAACAGAAACAACAGCAAATGTTTGGGGAGGTACAGGCTATCCGTATCTTCAATCAGTAGAAACTTCAGGAGAAGATGCATATTCACAATATAGCTCTGAAGTAACACTTACAAAGCAAACGCTCATAGATAAAATTAAGGAAAAACACACTGACTTTGAAATAGATTTTAACTTAGAAGATTGTATAAAAATATTAGAATATACAGAAGGAAATAGAGTGAAAAAAGTTAAAATAGGTAATTTAGAACTAAGTGGAGTTGAAGTAAGAACAATATTAGGATTAAAATCTGCAAATTTTATAATTACAATAGAAGGAGAAAATATAAAATTTAAAGTAACAGGCTACGGACATGGAGTAGGAATGAGCCAAACAGGAGCTGACAGTATGGCGAAAAGCGGAAGTAACTACGAAGAAATAATAAAACATTTCTATACAGGAGTGGAAATTATAAACATGTAGAGAAATAGAAAATGATAGAAATGTAGGGGCGATTTTAATCGCTCCTACAAATGAATTTAAATATAAAAGTATGTATAAATTTAACAAAAAAGGAAATACTCTAACTAAGTAAAAAAGTAATGTTTTTTACATACCATAAAACAAGGAGGAGTTATAATGAGAAATAATAGAAGAGCTAGAAATTTTAATGAGGAAACAGAAACGAAAAAGTTAATCTATATTTCAATAGTAGTGGTAATACTTGCAATTTTAACATTTGTTATAACATATGTGGTTTACAGTAATAGCTTAAATAAAAGTGCAGAAGACTTAACACAAAAAATAACCGATATTGGAATACAACAAAACGATAACACATTGCATGAGGCAAGTAGTTCAATAGGTAAAAATGTAAATGAAATGCAAGAAGAGCAAGAAAAAACTGAAAAAATAGCAATAAATACAACTAATGCACAAAACCAAATTGAGGAAAAAACAAACAAAACTGTAGAAACAAAAGCACAAGAAGTAGAAAAGAAAGAAGAACCTAAAAAAGAAGAAATAAAAGATCCAACATTTATAAAACCAGTTGAAGGAGATATAATAAAAGAATTTGCAAGTGAGAATTTAATTTATTCAGAAACATTAAAAGAATGGGTAACACACAATGGAATAGATATAAAAGCTGAAAAGACTACAGTAGTAAAAACTTCAAGCGATGGAACAATAAAATCTATTAAAAATGACCCAAGGTATGGAATTACAATAGTAGTAGAACATGAGAATGGATATGCAAGTGTATATTCTAACCTTTTAACAGCTGAATTTGTAAAAGAAGGAGAAAAAGTAAAACAAGGCCAAACAATAGGAACGGTAGGTAACACAGCAGCTTTTGAAATAGCAGATGAACCACATTTGCATTTTGAAATATTAAAAGATAATAAATATTTGAATCCAAGTGAATATATAAAATAAGAAAAAGGAAAAGATAGGAAACGAAAAGAAAGATTTGGGAAAGATTTGGAAAGATTTGGGACGCGTCCAGAAATTTCCGAAGTATGAATAACTTTTATATTTTTAAGTTATTTTAACTTCGGAAATTTCTGGACGCGTCCCAAATCTTTCCAAATCTTTCCCTTAGCTATCCAGCTTTCTTTTTTATTTATTACAACAATATTACAATAACATTATTTTTATATTACACTTAATCCTTTTTGTTGATTTAACTTCCTAGTTGTAGTAAAATGAAATAAGTAATAGTATTTTGTCAAAAAATAAGGAGGTACATAAAAATGGTGATGAACCCAATGCAAAGAAAAGCAAATAATTATTTATTAATAGGTGTTTTTGTTACTTTATTAATAACAGGAAGTATAATTGCAATATTATTTATGCAATTAAGTAAGGTAAACAAACAAATAAAAACTCAAGAAGCAAAAATGAAAAAAGTATATGTAGTATCTAAAGATATTAAATCAGGAGAGGTTATATCAACTTCTAGTTTGAAACAAGTTTTAGTAACTGGAGATGCTATCCCAAGTAATGCAGTTGATATAACAAGTATAACAGAAGAGACTACTGCAAAAATAGATTTAAAAGTAGGAACAGTACTTGCTACTAATATGATAAATGAAGAAGGAGAAGGAACTTCTGTAGATTTGAGAACACAAGAATATAATATGATTCAACTTCCAGGGCAAATAAAAAATGGAGACTATATAGATATTCGTTTAAGAATGCCAAATGGAACAGATTATATAGTAGCATCTAAGAAAAAAGTAACAATACCAACAATAGATGGAGTAGAATCATTAAATACAATAAAAGTAAATATGACTGAAGAAGAAATTCTAGTAATGAGTAATGCAATTGTAGAAGCTTATTGGGCACCAGGTTCAATTTTATATACATCAACTTATGTTGAACCAGGAATGCAAGATAAAGCAACACCTACATATTTGCCAAGTGATAAAGTAATTCAATTAATGAATACAGACCCTAATATTGTGGCAGTAGCAAAAAATGAATTATTTACAAGATATAATAATACTGCATCTACAATAAGAGGAGATATCACTAGTATATTAAATAATTATGCTGAAGATGGACTAGATAACGTACAAGCTGGAGTACAAGAAGAAATTACAAAAGCTAGAGAAGAAAGACAAAGTTATTTAGAAGCTTTAGGCGGTAACTAGAACATAGGAGGAAATAAATGAAAAAAATAGGATTCATAGGAGCTTATGATAAAATTGATTTTATGTTATATATAGCTAAAGTTTTAGTAGAAGTAGGAAAAAAGGTTTTAGTAGTAGATGGAACTATAACACAAAAAGCTAGATATACTGTTCCAACTATTGAATCCTCTAGGGCATATATAACTCAGTTCGAAGGAATAGATATATGTATTGGACTAAAAAGTTTTGAAGAAATAAAACAATATATAGGAATACCAGAAACAAATGAACTTCCTTATGATATAGTGTTAATTGATACTGACTCAATGGGTGGAGTTTCAAGTTATAGAATACAAGAATGTGAAAAAATATATTTTGTGACATGTTTTGATTTATATTCTATAAAAAAAGGAATAGAATCTATTAGTGCAATTCAACAACAAGTTTGTGCTACAAAGATTTTAGTTTCTAGAAATGCTACAAAAGAAGAAAATGAATATTTGAATTATTTATCTTCTAAAAGCAATATAAAGTGGAATGATGAAATTATATATTTACCATTTGAATTGGGGGATCAAACGGTTATATACAAAAACCAAAGGCTAGCTAAAATTAGACTTAAAGAATTAACTGTACAATTCAAAGAAGGTTTAATGTATACAGTAGCTCAAATATTGGAAGAAGAAGATTATCGAATGATAAGAAAAATATTTAAAAAAGTGGAAAAAGGAGTTTAAAATGGCGGTAATTGCATTTTGGAGTGATGAAGAAAAAGAAACAGGTCAAACATTATCTATGGTGGCCGTATCAACATATATGGCAATTGAACATAATTACAGAATATTAAATATTAGTACTAATTTTAAAGATGAAACATTAGAAGATTGCTATTGGAACAGACAAAAGGAAGCAACTTTTATCAACAAAATTTCTAACAATACAAATGGGGTAGTAGGTCTAGATGCTGGAATTGAAGGATTGATAAAAATAATAAAAAGCAACAAAACAACATCTAATATTATATCAAATTATAGTAAAATAGTATTTAATGATAGATTAGATGTTTTACGCTCACCTAAAACAAACTTATATAGTGAATATTCAGAAATTGCCAAAATATATCCAGAAATAATAAATATAGCTAATAAAAATTATGATTTAGTTTTTGTAGATGTTTCTAAAAAAATGAATAAGGAAGAGGCAAATAGAATTCTGGAAATGGCAGATGTTGTTATAGTTAATATTACTCAAAGACTACAAAATATAGAAAAATTCTATGCTCTAAAAGAAAAAAACGGATTTTTCAAAAATAATAATATTTTATTAAATATAGGAAGATACGATAAATTTTCAAAATATAATGTAAAAAATATTTCAAGATATTTAAGAATGAGAAAAAATATTATAGCAATACCATATAATACGCTATTTTTTGAAAGCTGTTCAGAAGGAAAAGTTGCAGAATTTTTCTTAAGACTAAGAAATATAAATACAGAAGATAGGAATGAAATATTTATACAAGAAATTTCAAAAATGTCAAAAGAACTAATATATAAACTACAAGAATTACAAATTAAAATGTAATAAAAAGTAAATAGGAGAACACTAATTCATAAAGGGGAGGAGATATTCTTTTGCCCTAGTGGAAGTGATTAAGATGTAGAAAGTGGTCCCACTGGCATATAAAGAAAAAGAAAGGAGCCTTTAAATGAATATACTCAACTTCATAATGATAATAATAGTCCTTGCAATAGCAGCATTTTTAGTAGCTCATAACTTAAAGAAAAAACAAGATGCAAAAGTAGAAAATGAGGTACAAGTAGATGATAAAACATATACTTTAGAAAAAATGACTGCATTTGTTAAAAGAAGATTGGATGAAATTACAAAAATAAATTTATATGATATAGGGCTTTCAGAAGAAGAATTAAAAAGAAGAAAAAGTAAAAAATATGAATTAAAGAAGGCTCTAAAAGGCTGTACGTATGGAGATGTAAATGATAAAAGATATATTAAAGAATTGATATATGATTTATTATCAAAAGAATATGGCGTTACAGAAATAAATGTATCAAAGGCAATTCCTTTTGACATACCATCACTATTAACAGCTCAAGATAAATTTGATATTATATTATATATGTATAAACAAGAATTTGGATATGAAGCTTTAACAGAAATTATAAAGAAATATGATTTAGCAAAATTAAAATATGTTGCAGGAGAAGCTAAACCTTCTTATGTAATAACAGAAGAAGAAATATCTAATATATTTGAAAAAGAGGGTTTTGTACTATCATTTCAAGATAAATTAAATGTAGTAGTACAAAGGATATATCAACATTACAAAGGTTATAGTTCAATAGATGAAATAAGAGATATGAATATAGACGGTATATCAGGTGGTGTATCAGGTTTACCAGAAAGTTTCTTAAGCCAAGCAGTACAAACTGATAGTGATTATATAGGACAAATATTAGAACATAAAGTACCTAGAGCATGCGATAGTATTTGGATAATGTTCCAAGGTAAATCAATTCGTTTAGCGTTCCTTTCATTCGGAACAGAAGCAGAGCTTAAAAGAGTATGCCAAAACATATATAAATATAATAATCCAGGACAATTATCAGATACAAATGGTTACAAAATAAATGAAATGAAAGATGGTTCTCGTGTTGTTGTTGTAAGACCAAGTATGTCTGAAACATGGGCATTTTTCGTAAGAAAATTCGACGTAAAACGTTCAACATTAGAGCAATGGTTTAAAAATGAACCAGGAGCAGATGATTCAATAGAATTGTTAAAATACTTAGTAAAAGGAGCAAGAATTACATCAATTACTGGTGAACAAGGTTGCCGGAAAAACAACTTTGCTTATGGGAATGATAGAAAACATATACGAAACAATGAACCTTCGTATTACAGAAACAGCCTTCGAGCTTCACTTAAGAAGAATATATCCAACAAGAAATATTCTATCAATGCGTGAAACAGAAACAATATCTGGACAAGACTGTTTGGATGTTCAAAAGAAAACTGACGGTTCAGTAAATATAATTGGTGAGGTTGCAACAGACCCCGTAGCATCTTGGATGATACAATCAGCTCAAGTTGCATCTAAATTCACATTATTTACTCACCACGCAAAAACTTTCCCAGACTTAGTAACAGCACTTCGTAACTCAATGCTAAGAGCTGGTGTATTTAAAGATGAAAGAACAGCAGAAGAACAAGTTGTTTCAGTTTTAAACTTTGATATACACTTAGCAAAAAACTTTAGAGGAAAAAGATATGTAGAAAGAGTTACAGAATGTATACCAGTTGAAGATAAAAACGAATATACATTTGACCATAGAAAAGAAAAGACATTAGAAGGAAAACTAGACAAATTTATGGATAATGCTACATATTACTTTACAAAATCAACAAACAGAGAATTGTATAAACATGTAAACATATTAGAGTATCATGATGGAGAATATATACTAACAAATAAAATATCTGATATAAACATAAAAGAAATGATTAACAACATGGACGACACAGACGCAGAAGAATTTGCAAAATTTGTAGAAAAACACTGGAACACAAAAGTTAGACAACACATGGACGAAGAACCAAACACAAAACCAGTAAACAAAAAACGCGGAAGAAAAGCAAAAGCAGAAATCGGAAGTCAGAAAACAGAAGTCAGAAATTAGAAATTTTAAAATAGAAGATAAAGATTTAAAAGATAGTATATGGAAGTTAGAAATTGGAGTAAAATAAATTTACTAAACGAATTGCCAAAATCAGACATCTGACTTCCGACATCTGACATCTTAACAGGAGGTGAAAAGGTAAAATGGACAACCAAATGATAAAATATTTATTATATGGAGTTGCAGGATTATTTGCAGTAATCATTTTAGTATATATAATACTTCAAAAAAATAATAAAGAACAAAAATACATACAAAGTTTGCAACAAGGAACAAAAAAGTCTAAATTTTCAGCAGAAATAATATATCAAAAATTATATCTATTTTACTTAAAAACACCTTTCTTGAAACGATATATACTAAAACTAAGAAGAAGATTAGAAATAGTAAATATAGATGATGAATATTTAATAAGACTTCAAGCAGCCAAAATACTAACAAGAGCATTTTTGATAATAATACCAGTAACAATTGTAATAGTAGCATTAACATATCACAATATGTTATTAATGACTATGCTACTAATATTTGAGGTATTTTTATTAGACACTTTTATAGATGGAATGGTAGACAAAATAGATAATAACTTATTAAAACAACAAATAAATTTCTTTTCAGAAATAAGGCACGCATATCATGAATTTAACATGGTAGAAGAGGCAATTTATCAAACAGCTCAAGATGACGAAAACCCAGAAATATCAAGACAAGCAGAGAAAATATATGAAGTGCTAATATCAAATGACCCAGAATCTGAATTAGAAAAATATTATGATGTTGCACCAAATAGTTATTTAAAAGAGTTTGCAGGGGTATCATACTTAACAAAAGAATTTGGAGATAGAAAAGTAGATGGCGCATCTTTATATTTAAAAAACTTAAATAATATAACACAAGAAATGCAATTAGAAATATTAAAAAGAGATAAATTAGATTATGTTTTTCAAAGTTTATCAGTAATTGCAATAGTACCAATGCTATGTTTAGAACCAATAAAGAATTGGGCTATATCTCAATTTAGTTTTGTTGAAAGTTTTTATAATGGAAAAAATGGAATGTTAGTTCAAATACTTATATTAATTGCAACATTTGTATGCTATATACTAACAAGAAAACTAAAAGATAATGGTTCTACAGCAATGAATACAAAAAATACAGAAAATCCATGGCAAGAAAAAATATATAGTATAAAACTTATAAAAAAGATAGTAGATTTATTTGTACCAAAAGATGGAACAAAAGAAAGCACAAAATTGAAAACACTCATGAAAGATGCAGCAAGTAAAGACAAAATAGAGTGGATATATATAAATAGAATTATACTTTGTATAGCGACATTTATAGTATCAGTAATTTTGTTTGGACAACTACATAAAATAACAATTAATAATGTATATACAGACCCAACAACAACATATGACATAATAGGGGATATGAGTGAAAAAGACAGAAGGAAAGGTATGGAAGTAACTGAATCAGATAATGCTTATATAAATTATTTTAGAAATAAAAGTGATTTAAAAGAAACAGACATAACAAAAGCAATGCAACAAGGAAAATTAAACAAAGACTATGTAGATAGCTCAGATGGAGATAGAAAAGTAGCAGCGCAAAGAATAATGAAAAAAATATCAATAGTTAATAGTGAATATATACAATGGACAGAAATTCTAGGCGCAATGGTATTAGCTATGATTGCATATATGGCACCAATATGGATGTTAAAATTTCAAGTGAAAATGAGGCAACTTGAAATGGAAGACGAAGTAATGCAATTCCAAACCATTATATTAATGCTTATGAGAATTGAAAGGGTAAATGTTGAAATAATATTAGAATGGTTAGAAAGATATGCAAACATATTTAAAGACCCATTAAGCAAATGTATAAATAACTATGAGTCAGGTCCATGGGAAGCATTAGAAGCGATGAAAGAAGATGTTACATACCAAGACTTTATTCGTATAATAGAAAGCTTGCAAGCCGCAGTAGAAAAGATACCTATACAAGACGCATTTGACGAATTAGATACAGAAAGAGATTACTATCAAGCAAAAAGAAAAGAATCAAATGAAAGATTAATATCAAAAAAAGGAATGATAGGAAAAGCAATAGGATTTACACCTATGGTATTACTATTTGTAGGTTACCTAATAGTTCCATTAGTATTTATAGGATTATCAAGTATGACAACATCATTTAGTAGAATGGCAACCTAGAGGTAAGAAGCCAGAAATTAAGATATATAGAAGAAATTACCAAAAATCTGACTTCTGACCTCCGATATTAGATTTCCGAAAGGAGAAAAATATGGAAAATGCATCAAAAGCCTTAATAATAGCAGGAAGTATATTAATATCTATTTTGGTAATATCACTATTAGTGATGTTCTATAATAATATAAAAGATTTAATGGGTACAGAGAATAATGTAGATATATCAGAACAAGCAACAGAATTTAATAAACAATATGATGTATATTATAGGGATAACTTATACGGAAGTGATGTATTATCTATAGCAAATAAAGTTAACGACTATAATATAAGACAAGCAGAAGAACAAGGATATAAAAAAATAGAAATGGTTATAACATTTGCTTCAGATTTAAAGATAAGAAACTTAGAAGATGGCAGTAAACTAGAAACAGTAATAGCCAAAAACTCAAATTGGGACTCAGAAAGATTACAAGATTTAATTGAAAATAAAACTAATGGATGGAATACAATAATATCAAAATTAACTAAAAAAGATGTTAAACGGATACAAATTAAGTTACTTATCAGGACTTAGAAATAATGAATTAAATGAACTATTCAAAGCAGAATTAGCAAAGAATAGTAATTATGTAAAAAATGAAATAAAGCCACAAATAGATATATATTTATCTTATAAAACAGCTTTAGAAACACTAAAAACTAAAACATTCAAAGCAGATAAATTTGAATATGATAATAGTACTGGAAGAATAATAAAAATGATATTTAAGGAGAAATAGAATGGAGAATGCATCAAAGGCATTAATAATAGCAGCAAGTGTATTATTAGGTATAATGATTATATCTGTTGCTGTAGCTCTATTTAATTCTTTCGGAGGATCTAGCCGAGAAATAATGAATGAAATAGAAAGAGGAAAAATTGCAGAATTTAATACTCAATTTTTTAAATATTATGGTGAAAATTATAACACAGAAACAGGAGAAATAGAAAAAATAAAAATAACATCTCATGATATAGTAACTCTTACTAATTTAGCTAAAAAAAATAATATCGAATATGAAGTGCAAGAACAAAATAGTAAAAGCGACAATTCTTATTATATTCAAATAGATGTGAAAAATAGAAAAAACTTAGAAAAATTAAATGAAGAAAAACTTATAGAATTTCTTCAAGAAAATTCATATAAAGAAAATACTGAATCAGAAACAAAATATTATTATATAGAAAATATAGAAACAAGTACTGTAAGTGGAAGAGTTATATATGTAAAAATATTAGAATTATAGAAATTGATATTATTTTCCAAAAAAGTAATAATTTATATTTGCATAAAATGTATAATAATGTTATAATAAAGAGGAGTATAGAATATGAAAAAAACTTTGGCGATATTAGCAGTTGTTTTACTAATTATTATTGTAATTATAGTGTATAAATATAATTCATATAAAAGTGATATGTTAAGAATTCAAAAATTAAACGAAGAATATGAAATATTTACAAATAATGAAATAGTAGGAACATCACTTATAACACTTATAAATAAAGCTACTGATAGTAACAACAAAAATAATATACAATTAGATAAAAACAACTTATATATAGAAAATGATACAACTTCAATAAAAATAGAAATAAAATTTTTAGAATCAGAAGAAACATACCCTATGGAAAGAATAAGTAAACTGGGTTCTGAAGAATTTATAAAAAATTATGCAACAGCAACATTTAAATGTACAGACAAGCACTATCATGAAAAAACAAATAATGTAAAATATTTATTATTTGAACAAATTTAGTTATTAATTTTTAAGAGGTCAGCAATCAGAAGACAGAAGTCAGAATATAAGTAGTTTCTTCGAAGAAATTACTAAATACTCCGACATCCAACATCCGACATCTGACATCTAATATATGAGAACATTATAAATGTTCCCATACAAATGAAAAAAGGAGGAATTTATTATGGAAAATGCGTCAAAAGCATTAATTATTGCAGGAGCAATACTATTATCAATTTTAATTATAGGTTTGGGAATGATGGTATTTAACAATGCAAAGGATGCTATATCAGGAGCAAATTTAGATGATTCTAAAGTAGCAGCAATTAATTCGAAATTTGAAAACTATTTAGGACCAAAAGTAAAAGGCTCAAATGTAAAAAGTTTATGTGATTTAGTAAAAAATAATAATTTAGCAGCAGATGATGATGAAACTTTTACAATTACAATAAACGATAAAACTGAAGCAGCAGATATTAACACATTAAAATCTAGTTATGCTAATGGAAAATTCTATAATGTTACAGCAACATATAATGGACCAAGCAAAACAATAGATACAATAACAATAACAGATGCTGAAAAATAATTATAGTAAGGAAAGAAAATTATGGAGAATGCTACACATGCTTTCTTTATAGCTTTTGCAGTAATGGTATTAGCAATAGCATTAACTGTTTCAATGGTTTCATTTGGTAAAGTAAGGCAAACAGCAGATTTAATACTTTACACTAAAGATGAAACAAATTATTATGAATATATAGGAGCTATAGGAAAGGCTGCTGAAAATAGAATAGTAGGGTTAGAAACAATAATTCCAACATTATATAAATATTACAAAGAAAATTATACAGTTGTTTTTAAAGAAGGAACTTATAATTACGAAACAGGTGATATTACTAACTGGAAATATTTGCCTATATACAAAACCACAGCAAATAGAAATTGGCAACCTTCATATAAAACCTTAATGGAAAGAAAATATGGAATTGACAAAACTGAAAGCGAAATATTTTCATTTGACTTAGATGAAGAAACTTTAAGACATGAACCTTGGACAGGTAGTTATGATAGAATAAAAAATAATTTGGATTGTTTTCTAAATGGAACAATATATATTAATCCAAATAATAATACAAATTATATAGATTATTCAAAATCACCTCTACAATCAGGAGGATTTATATCAAAATATAAAAATGCAAAGTTTCTTGAAACAGTTGAAGAATATAAATATAATAGTAGGCAAGAAGAGGAAAGCACAACAGGTAGTTTAACAAAGGAAAAATTAAAAAGAATGATAATTTTTACATATATAAAGAATAATTAAAGGAGGAAATAAAAATGGGAGATAGTTTAATAACAATTGTAGCAATATTCTTAGCAGCAATTCTTATGTTTGTTTTTCCACTAATGGCAATGTCTGAAAGAACAGATGACGTAGCCCAACTAGCTGTGCAAACTGCAACCACAGACTTTGTAGACAATATAAGAACAACAGGAAAGTTAACTTCAGATGATTATGATAAATATGTGCAAACTATTACCTCAACAGGGAATTCTTTTGATGTAGATATAGAAGTTCAAATATTAGACGAGAATCCTGGAGTTAAAACTACACAAGCAGAAATGACAAAAATTGGAGAAAACTTATATTATAACTTATATACAAGTCAAGTAGAAGAAAAGTTAAACAATAATGGAAGAATAACTTTAAAAGAAGGAGATATGGTATCTGTAACAGTTAGAAACACAAACCAAACAATATCACAAATATTAAAGAACTTTTTCTATCAACTATCAGGAAACGATACATATCAAATAACAGCTCAAAACGCAGGAATTGTTAATGTAAATGGAAGTAAATAATTTATAAGATTTTAGAAGTTAGATGTTAGAGGTTGGAAATTTAAATTTTCTAATTTCTAGTCTAACTTCTATTTTAAATTATAAATAATTTAAAGGCAAATGTAGGGGCGATTATTAATCGCCCGCCACTTCTATGAAATAGCTCTAAAATAATAATTGTTTTAGCTAATCCTACGTAGAGTGGGCGATTGCTAATCGCCCCTACAAATTGAGGAAAGGAAAGCAAGAAATGAAATTACAACATTTAGCAATAATATTTGTTATTATAATATTGCCAATATCATTAGTATTAGGTGAATATATTGCATCTCAAATAGATACTATATACTTACAAACTCGGATATAACAAAAAACTTCAAGACGCCGCATATGATGCAATAAAAGCATTCCAATTAAATACTATAAATAATAAATATTCTAGTATAAGTGATTCAAAAATAAGAGATATAGAAGCTTCCATAAATACTTTTTATAATTCTTTAGGAACATCAATGGGAGCAAGTGGATATGAAAAAGAGCAATTAAGAGAATTTATACCAGCAATAGTATATACTATGTATGACGGATATTATATATATGGTAAATACTTTAATTATCAATTAGGCGAGAATGGGGAATATCAATATGGACTAAAACCATATATTTATTACTCATGTAGGTACAAAAGTGGCCTAGATGATTTTGTAGTAAACTATACACTAGATAATAGTATAACTGTGTATGGAAATATAAAAGGAAATTATGTTACAAAATCAGGATATGTTATAAATCCAAATTTAGTAACAAATATAGTAAAAGATAGTAATGGTTATGCACAAAGTGTAGTATATGATGGAATACAAATAGAAAGAGAAATACTAACAGAACAATTAATAACAATTGATGACGAAGGAACAGCAACAAGAAGTTCTTATCAATATACAATATACAACAACCAAAAAATATACAAAGATACAAATGGATATTTTCTATATGCAAATTATAAAAAACAATATTTAACAGATGAAGGAAATTTATTGCAAACAGGAGAAGTAACATCACTAATGTATGCACAAAGATTAACTTCAAATGGAAACTTATACAATAATAGTGCAGCAGAATATTATATAAATGCATATGAATTTAGTAATTGGCTAAATAGCAATATAGGAAACATTAAACAAAGTCATGCAATTGATACAAATGGAGATAATATAACAAATTTTAACTCAAATACAGGTGATGAGGAAATATTTAGTTTTTCAGCTAAAAACAATCCACTGTTAGAAGGTTCAACATTCAATGAACACAGAATGAGCGTAATAAGAAAATCAATAGAAACAAATCTTTCTTCAGCTATAGCAAATTATAATGTTGGAACAGGTGGAACATACAAATTTGAAATGCCAATACTTAAAGAAGAAGATTGGGAAAAGTTGTTAAATAATATATCTATGTCAGTATTTATGCAAGGACTACCAATCAAATCAAAATTCTTTAATTCATATTGTGTAATAACAAATGACAAAAACGAGGAAGTAGTAATACAAGATTCTATTTATGTGTTGGCAAAAAATTCCAAAGGAATAACAGAAGCACATATTCCAGGTTGTAGTGATTTAATAGAAAACAATTATGATATAGTAGGTGCATATAATGTAATAGACTTCGAAAGGCAAACGATAGAAGGAGTTCAAAGAATAGTAAAAGAAAATTCTCAAATAGAAGTTCCAGAAAATGGAGAAGCACATTACTATCCACAATATTATCCAAAATGTTATAACTGCATAGTAAATGTTTCTATAAATTATGACTTAGATAATATAATAGAAGGAAAATTGAAAAAATATAATATAAAAACAAATATGTATGAAACACAAAATAAAGATATAACGAAATTAAGAAAAACATATTTAACAGCTTTAGGAAGAGAACGCTATAATTTATATAGAACAAATGGAAACATATCAATTTAAAATGAATTTATATAAGAGCTTAATTGAACAGTATTTTTACTCAATTAAGCTCTTATATATTATTAAAAAGAGTATGAAAAAAATGAAATCAACTAATATAAAACTATAATAACGATAAAAGAAATATAAAATTTTTACATGCTTATTAATAATGTTTCAAAATAAATAAATTGGTTAAAATAATAATAAAAAGCTTTGAAAGGATGATTGATTTGAAGAAATATCTAAAACTTATTTTTATTTTAACCATTTTAGTATTTTTATATTTATATATAGCTAATATAACATTAATGCCAAAGAGTATAATTTTATTACAAGGCGAAGAATTAGAACTTGCAACATTATGGGGAATAAATTTAAAACAAATAAAAACATCAAACCCTAATATTGTACAAACTAAATCAGGTACAATATTAGAAGCTTCATCAGACAGGTTAGATGAAGAAAAAAAGCTAGAAGCTGGAACAATAGATATGAAAGTAAATTTGTTTAATTCTATAAATGTTGCAGATGTAACAGTAAATGTAATACCCAAAACTACAGTAATACCACTAGGAAATGCTATAGGGTTAAAATTATATACAGAAGGAATATTGGTAGTAGGAATGTCAGAAATAGAAGGAATAAAACCTTATGAAACTACTGGAATAGAAGAAGGAGATAGAATAGTTTCAATTGATAATAAAAAAATAACGAACACTGAAGAACTAATACAAACAGTTAATAGCTCACAAGGTAAAGAAATACAAATAAAATATATAAAAGAAAAAGAGGAAAAAGAAATGACTACCAATATTGTACCAGTAAAAACAAAAGATAATGAATATAAATTAGGGTTATGGGTAAGAGATGCTGCTGCAGGTGTTGGAACAGCAACTTTCTATGAACCATCAACAGGAGCATTTGCTTTATTAGGCCATGGAATAACAGACATAGATACAGGAAATTTAGTAACAATAGCAAATGGAGAATTAGTAACTACTAATATTGTATCTATTACAAAAGGCGAAAAAGGAAATCCAGGAGAAATAAGAGGCAGTATAGAACAAAGCAGAAAATTAGGAAACATATTTAAAAACACAAATTTCGGTGTGTTTGGAAAAACAACTAATAAATCAAATTTACAAATAACAGAAAAAGAAATGGAAGTACTAGATAGAAATAAAATAAAAGCTGAAAAAGCGGAAATTATATGTGAACTTGAACAAGGAAATAAAAAACACTATGAAATTGAAATTCAAAAAATATATCTTAATAATAATAAAGATAATAAAAGTATGCTAATAAAAGTTACAGACAAAGAGTTGTTAGAGAAAACAGGAGGAATAATTCAAGGTATGAGTGGGTCCCCAATTGTTCAAGACGGAAAATTTGTAGGTGCGGTGACTCATGTATTAGTAAATGACCCAACAACTGGTTATGCGGTATTTGCAGATATGATGCTTAAAGCGGCTTCATGAAAGGAAGCTTAAGTGGTAACTTTATATAATAAATAACATATAATAAATTAGTTATTGATAAATAAATTAAAACTACAAAGTTACTATTCGCAATCTAAAAAATAATATTTTTCATTGTAGGGGTCGCCGCCTTCGGCGACCCAGTGGCGTAAAGCCAACTTGTTGTTTTTGACAGTATTGAATATATATTTTCAAAAGAAATTTCGTAGAAAGAACTGGTCGCCAAAGGCAGAGACCCCTACAATGAAAACAAAAGAATTTTGGATGTGAATTGAAAATTACAAAATTCTACATATAAATAACTTTTAAAAAATGTATTGAAAAAAATGCATTTAAATTGTATAATATCGTGAGAAGACTATAAAAGGAGAGAACAAACTTGGCAAATATAGAAGAATTAAGAAAATATAAACATATACATATGATAGGTATCGGTGGAGTTAGTATGAGCGGAATAGCAGAAATCCTTAAACATTGGGGGCTTGTTGTTACTGGTTCAGATAGAGCAGAGTCTGATACTACAAGAAAATTAAATTTAGATGGAATTCATGTAGTAATAGGTCATGATGTAAATATGGTAGCTAAATCTGATGTAGTTGTATATACAGCAGCAATAAAGCAAGATGATCCTGAACTTGTAAGAGCAAGAGAACTTGGCATAGAAACAATAGAAAGAGCAGATTTTCTAGGAATAATAACAAGAGCTTTTAGTGATACAATTTGTGTGTCAGGAACACATGGAAAAACTACAACAACATCAATGGTATCTATGTGTTTTATAGAAGCTTGCAAGGATCCATCAATACAAGTAGGAGCTACACTAAAAGCAATAAATGGAAATTATAGAATAGGCAATAGCGAGAATTTTATAATAGAAGCATGTGAATATGTAGAAAGTTTTTTAAAATTTTCACCAAAAGCAGAAATTATTCTAAATATAGACAA
Organism: uncultured Clostridiaceae bacterium; assembly: GCA_949902805.1. Lineage (GTDB taxonomy): Bacteria > Bacillota > Clostridia > TANB77 > CAG-508 > UMGS1663. Next base: position 39,849 of record CATLDI010000002.1, on the reverse strand, counting down.
TGACCATTTAGATTATTTTAAAAATATAGAAAATATAAATAGAGCATTTATTAAATATGTAGGGCTACTACCAGAAGATGGATTATTAGTTGCAAACATAGATAATGAATATTGTGCAGAACTACACAAATATACTAATGCAAAAGTAATAACATATGGAATAAAAAACGAAAAGGCTAACTTCATAGGAAGAAATATAACATTTAACAAAAATGGTTTTCCATGTTTTGATGTATATTATAACAATAGCTTTTATGCATCATTTGAACTATCAATTCCAGGAGAACACAATGTGCTAAATGCATTAGCATGTATTGCATTATGTCATAAATATGGAATAGAAAAAGCAGATATTAAATCAGCACTAAAAAAATACACAGGAGCACATAGAAGGTTTGAATATGTAGGAAACTTTAAAGGGGCAAGTGTATATGATGACTATGGACATCATCCAACAGAAATAAAAGCAACAGCAAAGGGACTTAAGAAAAAAACATACAATCATTCATGGGTAATATTCCAACCACACACATATAGTAGAACAAAAGAACACTTAAATGAGTTTGCAAATAGTTTAACATATTTTGATAATATAATAATAACAGATATATATGCAGCAAGAGAAGCAAACACATATGGTGTATCATCAAAAGATATAGTAGATAAAATAAAAGAACAAGGAAGAAAAGCAATATACATATCAAAATTTGAAGACATAGTTAAATACTTAGAAGAAAAAGTAGAAAAAGACGATATAATACTAACATTAGGAGCAGGAACAATAACAAATGTTGGACCAATGCTTGTAAAAAATAATGAATAGTGAATAGTTAATAATGAATGATTAATAATATGAAATTAATAATTATTATATTGGCTAAAAATATTTTAAACTGTAGGGGCTTAATCGGTAAGGAATACCTAAGAGAATTTACCGAATTACGCCCTGAACTTTGCCCATAAATGTATAATTTTTATAATTAGATATTGTATAAAAATAAAAAATATGTTATTATAAATAAGTAAAATATAAAATCCAATTAAAAAGCAAAGTATGTAATTAAAAAATATAGAAAAAGAGAGCAAGGTTAAAAAGCTGAAAGCCATGCCTATATAAATTACAGAAATTTCACTTTTTAGGACTATTTTTGAAATAACAGTAGGAAATAGCGTACACCTGCGTTAAAGGTTAAATTGAGGTTAATGAAAAATAAACATTAATAAAATTAGGTGGTACCACGAAATACAAGCAATTCGTCCTATGTAATAGGATAGAATTGCTTTTTTGTATTCTGGAAAAGTACGCTATTTTAAGTTATAGAGTAGCGTGAAGGAGGTAATATATTTTATTTTTGTAATGAAGACTTAGGCAGCCCATTGATGCGGGGAATACCCCTTGTCTTGGAGGGTGAAATGGAAAGAATAAAATATATTACCTCCTGGGAGCGGATTATTTAACACGCAAGTATGGAAAAGCTACTTTTGTTCTAATATAGAAAAAAATAGATTTATTATAAAATAAAAAATAACATATAAAAGGAGGAAAACAAAAAATGAAAGAGCAAATTGAAGCAATTAGAAAAAATGCAACTGAGGAAATTTCAAAAGTAAAAGATGCAAAAGAATTGAATGACTTAAAAGTAAAATATTTAGGAAAAAAAGGTGAGCTAACAGCAGTATTAAGAGGAATGGGAGGGCTAACTGCAGAAGAAAGACCTATCATAGGAAGTTTAGTAAATGTTGTTAGAGATGAACTAGAAAAATTAATAGAAGAAAAAGAAACAAACTTTAAAGCAGCAGAAATGGAAGAAAAATTACAAAAAGAAAAAATAGATATAACGCTTCCATCAAATAAAGTAAAAAGAGGAAGCAAGCACCCATTAAACAGAATAATAGAAGAAGTAGAAGACTTATTCGTTTCAATGGGATATGATGTAGTAGATGGTCCAGAACTAGAAACAGATGAATACTGTTTTGAAAGACTAAACCTACCACAAGGTCATCCAGCAAGAGACATGCAAGACAGTTTCTATGTAACACCAGAATATCTATTAAGAACACAAACTTCAGCAGTGCAAGCACATGTAATGATGGAGAATGAAGAAAAAACACCAGTACGTGTAATTTGCCCAGGAAAAGTATATAGAAGAGATGATGATGCAACACACTCACATCAATTTGCACAAGTAGAAGGACTAGTAATAGATAAAGATATATCACTAGCAGACCTAAAAGGAACACTAGAAGTATTCATGAAAAAAATGTTAGGAGAAAAAACACAGCTAAGATTCAGACCAAGCTACTTCCCATTTACAGAGCCATCATATGAAGTAGATGTAACATGTTTCAAATGCTCACGGAAAAGGCTGTAACCTATGTAAACAAACAGGATGGATAGAACTACTAGGTTCAGGAATGGTACATCCAAACGTACTAAAAATGAACGGCTACGACCCAGAAAAATACACCGGTTTTGCCTTCGGAACAGGACTAGACAGACTAGCAATGTTCAAATATGGAATAACAGATATACGTCTATTATACCAAAATGACGTAAGATTCTTAAATCAATTCGACAGAATGGACTAGAAAAGATAGTGAATAATGAATAATGTTAAAATGTAGGGGCTTAATCGGTAAGGAATACCTAGGAGAATTTACCGAATTGCGCCCGAGAAAATGCAGTAAATAATTTTAAAATGTAGGGGCGATTAGCAATCACCCAATCTTCGAAGAAATAGCTTTAATAATTAGAGGTTAAAAATAAGCCACCTTATGCATTTATATATATTAGAATAAAAATCGAACCCTCCAAGACAAGGGATATTCCCCCGCCTCAAAGGGTTGTTGGGCTTCAATTTTGATTTTAATATATAAACACATAAGGTTACTCTACAAATTTTGACTACTATTATTCCTAAATTAATTAAAAAATAAAAAATAGATGTCCAAAAGGGACAGATTACCCATTTGTACCTGTCCCTAATGGACAAAGAAGGAGAGAAAGATGAAATTAAGTACAAACTTTGTTAAAGATTACGTAGACATAGACGTAGATTTAAAAAAATTAGCTGAAGATATGACTAAAGCAGGAAATGAATATGATTCAGCGGAGAATTTTATAAATGCTACAAATTTGGTTGTAGGAGAAGTTATGGAATGCGAAATGCATCCAGATTCTGACCATTTACATGTATGCAAAGTAAATGTAGGTACAGAGACTTTACAAATAGTTTGTGGTGCACCAAATGTTAGAAAAGGTTTAAAAGTTATAGTAGCTTTACCAGGAGCAGTACTTCCAGGAGATTTCAGAATAAAAGCAGGAGTTATTCGTGGAGTAGAATCTAATGGTATGCTTTGTTCAATTGCAGAACTTGGTTTAGACAGTAAATTTTTAAAACCAGAAGATAAAGAAGGAATACATGAATTACCACTAGAAGCAAAAGTAGGAGAAGACCCTATTAAACTTATGGGAATGGATGATGGAGTTATTGACTTCGAACTTACAGCTAATAGAGGAGACTTACTAAGCATTCTAGGTATGGCATATGAAATAGGTGCAATATATGATAAAAAAGTAAAAGAAGTCGATTTATCACATTCTGAAACTAGTGAAGATATAAATAATAACTTTAAAGTAGAAGTAAATACTGAAAATTGTTCAATATTCTTAGCAAAAAGAGTAGAAAATGTAGTTATAAAAGAAAGCCCAGAATTTATAAAAAATAGGTTAATGGCTTCAGGAATAAGACCAATAAACAATGTAGTAGATATAAGTAACTATGTTATGCTAGAACTAGGTCAACCACTTCACTATTATGATGCAGACACATTAAATGGAATGTTAGAAGTAAGAATGGCAAACGAAGATGAAAAATTAACAACTTTAGATGATATAGAAAGAACATTAAGTACAGAAGATATAGTTATATCTGATGGAAAAAGAGCAATTGGATTAGCAGGTGTAATGGGAGGCGCTTACACTGAAATTACAGAAAATACAAAAAATATTATTATAGAATCTGCTATATTTGATAATGTAAAAATAAGAAAAACTTCAAAAGAAATATTAAGAAGTGAAGCAAGTACTCGTTTTGAAAAAGGTTTAGACCCAAATAGAACTTACATGGCAATTGAGCGTTCATGTAACTTATTAGAAAAATATGCTGATGCAAAAATAGTAGGTGGTTTAGTAAAATATGATACAACCAATTTAGAAGATACAAAAATAGATATAACCTTTGAAAAAATAAACAAAGTATTAGGTTTAAAAATAGAAAAAGAAGATATATTAGGGGTATTTAGAAAATTAGGTTTCACATATGAAGTAGAAAATGAAGTAATTCATGTATCAGTTCCAAAAAGAAGAATAGATATAAGTATACCAGAAGACCTAATAGAAGAAGTAGGAAGAATTTATGGAGTAGATAATATAGAGGGAAAACTTCCAGAACTTCCATTAAAAGAAGGATCTTACAACAAAACAATAAGAAATATAAGAAACAAAATGATAGATTTAGGCCTAAACGAAACATTATCATATATATTAGTAAATGATAAAGAAGCAGTAAAATATAGTCCAGATACATTCGAAACAATAAAATTATTAGATCCAATGACAGAAGAAAGAAACACACTAAGATATAGTATGATACCATCATTAGTAAAAATATATGAATATAACAAAGCACGTAATCAAAAAGATGTATCTATATTCGAAATAGGAAAAGGTTTTTATAGAAGAAATGACAAATATGGAGAAGATACAAAACTATGTGTATTAATGACAGGAGAAAGAAATACAGGACTACACACAAAACAAGTAGATTTCTACGACATAAAAGGAATTACAGAAGAAATACTAGATTACTTAGGGTATAATGGAAGATATTCATTTATGATAAAAAACGAACTTCCACAAGAATACCACCCATACCAAACTGCAGAAATTAATGTAAATAATGACATAGTAGGAATAGTAGGAAAATTACATCCAGAAATTCAAAAAGACAATGTATATGTACTAGAAATTAACCTAGACAAATTACTAGAAAAGAAAACAGGAAAAATGAAATACAAAGAAATTTCAAAATTTCCAAGTGTAAAAAAAGACTTAGCAGTAATAGTAGAAAAAGATGTAACAGCAGACGAAATAGCAAAACAAATAAAAAAACTAGCAGGAAACCTACTAATAGGAAGCAAAATATTCGACGTATACACAGGAACAGGAATAGCAGAAAACAAAAAGAGTATAGCATACTCATTAGAATTTGGAACATCAGACAGGACACTAACAGATGAAGAAATAAATTCTATACTAGAAAAAATAATAGAAGGACTTGAAAAACAAGGAGCAGAAATAAGAAAATAGAATAAATGACGCATAGGAAATGTTTCCCTATGCGTCATTCAGTTACAAAAATAAGCTTAAAATAGTATTGACCTGCATTTATATCACATATTTAGGATTTGTCAAATATTATATTATAAAAATAATATTGCTAAATAAGCAAAATAGGTATAAAATAGGAGGTAGAATTTATATAAAAGGAAGTAAAGTAAAAATGAATAATAAAAAAGTAGTAGTTCTAGGTGGAGGAACAGGTTTATCCACATTACTAAGAGGACTTAAAAATTTTCCATTAGATATAACAGCAATAGTATCTGTTTCAGATGACGGAAAAAGTACAGGTAGACTAAGAAAAGAATTCAATATACCAGCAGTAGGAGATATAAGAAGAGTATTAATATCACTTGCAGAAATAGAGCCATTAGTAGAAAAAGTATTAAATTATAGGTTTACAACAAATAGTGAACTAAATGGGCACACAGTAGGGAATTTATTACTAACAGCAACAACAAATATAAGTGGAAATATGTCAGACGGAATAGAGGGGCTAGGAAGTGTGTTAAACTTAAAAGGAAAAGTATTACCACTAACAGAAGATAATGTTATATTAATGGGGAAAATGGAAGATGGAAGCATAATAGAAGGAGAGCACAATATTACAGAAGCAGAAAAAAAGATTATAGACGTATTTTACAAAGAAACTCCAATAATATGTGAAAGTGTAATTAAAGCAATAAAAGAAGCTGACTTAATAATATTTAGTATGGGAAGTTTATATACAAGTATAATGCCAAACTTAATAAGTAAAGATATGTTAGAAGCAATAGATAATAGCAAAGCAAAACTAATGTATACATGCAACATGATGACTCAACCAGGAGAAACAGACAATTACACAATAGTAGACCATATAAATGTATTAAATAAGCATTTAGGCACTAGAAAAATAAATGTAGTAATAGCAAACAATGGAGAAATAGAACAAAACATAATAGAAAAATATTCAACACTAGAACAAAAAGATCAAGTAATATTAAATGAAGAGCAAAAAGAAGAATTAAATAAAATGAATGTAGAAGTAATAGAAAATAACTATGTAATAGTAGAAGACGAGTTAATAAGACATAATGCAATAAAATTGTCAACAGATATATTTACATATTTAATAAAATAACACAAATATGTTACTATTCACAGCTAAAAGTAATTTGTTTTTAACGTAGGGGATTAATCGGTAAGGAATACCTAAGAGAATTTACCAAATTACGCCCTAAACGAATCACTTAAATTTACACAAAATCTTTAAATCTCTGCTAAGGGCGTAATTCAGTATTCCTATGTGGTATTCCTTACCGATTAAGCCCCTACAATATAAAATATTTTTATCAGTAAATTGTAATAAAATGTCGAAAACTTTTTCGCTAAAAAGTACAAAATACATTGACATAAAATTAAGGAAAAATATAATAATAACTGATAAATAATAATGCTAATTATAAAAAATATTGGAGGTAGTTATGATAAAATTTAGCGAAGAAGAAATGGAAGAAATCGATGAAAAATTAAGACAAGCAAGAGAATTACAATTAAGAAATGGAAATAGAACATATAGTACAGAAGAAGTATTAGAAGCAGTTAACAAAGTACTAAAAGGAGAATATAAATATATACGAAATTAGATATATAAATCAAGCATATTATGATATTATAGATACTGCTATGTACATATGCTATGAACTTTGTAATCCACAAGCAGCCCATCAATTTATTAACAATATATTTGTCCATATCTCCATATTACAATATTTTCCACGAATAGGAAGTATTTGCCAAAGTAACCAAGAACGATTTTTAATCTATAAAAATTATTTAATCTTTTATGAAATCCATGAACAAGAAAAAATAGTTGAAATATTAACAGCAATGAATAGAAAAAGGAATTATTAATTCCAGCTTTTTCGTTTATTAATTATGCATAAAATAGCAAAGCAAGTAACCAAAAAACCAAAAAAACAATATAATATATAATAGGAGGCGAAAGTTTTAATGGGAGAATTTATATTAAACGCAATACTATGGACACTTGCACTATATGGAGCTTTTGAAATTATAAAAACGATAATTAACATATATACATATACAAATTTAAAATCTGATGGTATTTATATAATAGTAGCCGTAAAAAATCAAGAAAAGAAAATAGAAGGATTTTTAAGAAACTTCCTATTTAGAATAATATATGGAAAAGAAGAGAACATAAAAGACATTATAATAGCAGATTTGGATTCAGTAGATGAAACAGTACAAATACTAAATAAATTATCAAGAGAATATGAAGGTTTAAAAGTAACTAATTGGAGAGAGTGTAAAGAAGTAATAGAAAATATAAAATAATGTTTCCCAATTAGGGACAGTCCCCAATTGTCCAATTTTCCCAATTAGGGACAGTCCCCAATTGTCCAATTTTCTCAATTTGGGACAGGGTTTAGTTATAAAAAATACAAATCATGAAAGGAAAGGTTGTAAAAGCATTTCTTTTTTGATATACTAAGCTAAGTTAAAAAGGAGAAAAAGTTAACATTGGAAATAATAGGTGAAGTTAAAGAAATAATATATCAAAATGAAATAAATAGTTACACAGTGGCAGAATTTGAAACAGAGCAAGAAGAAATAACAATAGTAGGGTATCTTCCATTCATTAATGTTGGGGATACTCTTAAATTAGTTGGGAAAATTGTAACCCATCAAGACTATGGTGAGCAATTTAAAGTAGATACTTTTGAAAAATTAATGCCTCAAACCTTAGGCTCTTTAGAAAGATATTTAGCAAATGGTAGCATAAAAGGAGTGGGACCAGCAACAGCAAAAAAAATAGTAGATACATTCAAAGAAGAGACAATACATGTATTAAAATTTGAACCACAAAAATTATCACAAATAAAAGGAATAAATGAAGAAAAGGCATTAACAATTTCAGAAACTTTTATAGAAAATTGGGAAGTATGGCAAATAGTAGGATATTTAGAAAAGTTTGGAATAGGTATTCAAAATGCGAAAAATGTATATAAAAAATTAGGCTCAAATGCAATAGAAGAAATAGAAGCAAACCCATATGTGCTAATAGATGTAGCAAATAACGTAGATTTTAAAAAAATAGACAAAATGGCAATAGACATAGGTCTTCCATATAATAATGACAAAAGAATAAAAAGCGGAATAAAATATGCAATAATGTGCAGCAATTTAAATGGTCATTGTGCAGTGTTAAAGGAAAATTTAATAACCTTTTGCAAAGAACTTTTGGGTGTAACGAATGAAGAAATAGAAGAAAATATTATAGACCTAAAAGTAAATAACCAAATAGTTATAGAAACAAGAAATAAAAAAAACGAATTAGAAAATATAATAGATGAAGTAAATGGAAAAGAGTCAAATGAGCAAAATTGGGTATATTTAACTCCTTATTATAAAGCAGAAGAAAATATTGCAAATAGAATACGAATTTTACAAAACTCACATAATATAAAGGAAATAAAAAATGTAAAAACAGAATTAAAGAAAATAGAAAAAAATTCAGATATAGAATTATCTGAAAAACAAAAAGAAGCAATAGAAGCGGTAAATGAAAACAATGTATGTATAATAACAGGTGGACCAGGTACAGGAAAAACAACAATAATAAAAACAATAATAGAACTATATAAAAATGATGGAAAAAAGCCAGTGCTTTGTGCCCCAACAGGAAGAGCAGCAAAAAGAATGACAGAAACTACAGGAGAAGAAGCAAAAACTTTGCACAGGCTTCTAGAAATAGGAAAAATGCAAGAAGAAAATAAAATTGCTAGTGTAGAATATGATATAGCACCACTTGATGCAGATGTTGTAATAGTAGATGAGGTATCAATGGTAGATTTGTTTTTAATGAATTATTTAATAAAATCATTATATCAAGGAACAAAACTAATACTAGTAGGAGATATAGACCAACTTCCATCAGTAGGCCCAGGAAGTATATTAAAAGATTTAATAGAATCACAGCAAGTAACTACAATAGTGCTAAACAAAATTTTTAGACAGGCTGCAAAAAGCAAAATAATATTAAATGCACATAGAGTAAATGAAGGAAAAAAATTTTTAAATAAAGAAGAAATAGAAAATGAGAATTTAGTAAATTTAAATGAAGATTTCTTCTATATAAATGAAGCAAATCAAGAAAAAATATTATATAACATAATTTCACTATGCAAAGACAGACTGAAGAATTATGGGAATTATGACTTCTTTAAAAATATACAAGTAATATCACCTACAAAAAAAGGTATGTTAGGAACAAAAGAACTAAATAAAATACTACAAAAAAATTTAAACCCAGAAAATGACTTATTAGCCGAAAAGCAAATTGGAGATATAACATATAGAGAAAATGATAGAGTAATGCAAATAAAAAATAATTACGATATATTTTGGGAAAGATACACGCCAGAATATGAATCTGGAACAGGGGTATTTAATGGAGAATTAGGAACAATAATCAAAATAAATGAACAAGAAAAAATATTAACAATAAAGTTTGACGATGAAAAACAAGCAGACTACATGTTCCAAGACTTAGACCAAATAGAACACGCATATAGTATTACAGTACATAAATCACAACGGAAGTGAATTTGACGTCGTAATAATGGTAATACCACAATCTTCACCAATGCTACTAACAAGAAACCTACTATACACAGGAATGACAAGAGCAAAAAAAATGCTAATAGTAATAGGAAACTCAAACATAATAGATTTCATGATAAAAAACGCAGACATCAAAAAAAGAAATACAGGACTTGCATACAAACTAAGAAGATAGTAGCATTGGGTAGCGTTGGGAACGGTTCGTAATCGGAAACAAGATAAAAAAGAAGCACAAGCCAAAAAACAAAAATAATCTTAATAGATTAGGAAGCGTCTCTAACGCAGAAAAAATAGTTACAAAAAAATAAAAGAAAAAACTTGACTTATAAGTATAATTATATTATTATGGCAATACAAACAAATGAGAAAAGTATAAATAATATTTTTTAAGAAAGGAGGCCAACAATATGGAAGAAACAACTTTAAAACAAATATTAGATGTAGTAGTAGATATAAAAACAGAACAAAAATCAATGAAAGAAGAAATGAACAATATAAAAGAAAAAGTGGGCAATATGGAAGGAAAAATAGGCAATATGGAAGGAAAAATAGGCAATATGGAAGGAAAAATAGACAAAATAGCAGCAGAACAATTAGTAATAAAAGAAACAATGCATAAACTAAAAACTGATACACAAATACTAAACTTTAATGTAAATAGACTTATAAGAGAACAAGAAGACACAAAACTTATAGTAAGTACATCAGTACAAAAAATTCGGAGAAGTAAGCGATAAACTAGACAGGCACATAAGAGAGTGTGAGGTAAAAATTGTTTCTAATCAATAATAAATTTGCAAAAAAATATAATAAGTGTAGAAGAAGCAATCTAAATGAAGGATTAAAAGTGAATAGAGAAAATACGCACAAAGCGTAAAATAGGGGCAAAGAAAGGATGTGTTTTAAACATGGAAACTTTTAAAAATGCCCTTGTTTTTTTATTTAATAATATAATAAACGAGTTATACCCAAGCCAATGCATAATATGTGGAAAACTATATAAGGATTCTATATGTAATAAATGTTATAAAAAGCTAGAAATAGTAGCAAAATCAGAAAAATACAAAAATAAAAGCTTTGATGAACATATATACTTATTTAAATATGAAGGAAAAATGAGAAATTTAATAATAGATTATAAATTCAATGATAAAGCATATTTAAGCAATTTCTTTGCAAAAATTATAATAAAAAATGAAAAAATATGTGGAAAAATGAAAAGTTATGATATAATTATACCAGTTCCAATTCATAAAAAAAGAAAAAATGAAAGAGGATACAACCAAAGTGAACTTATAGCAAGAAAAATAGCAAAAAATACACATGAATTAGAACTAGCAACAAATTGTCTAATAAAAGAAAAAAACACAGTAGCACAAAGCACATTAACAAAAGAACAAAGAAAACAAAATGCAAAAAAAGTATATAAATTAATAAATAAAGAGAAAATACAAAATAAGAAAGTAATTTTATTAGACGATATATACACAACAGGAAGTACAGTTGAAGAATGTTCGAAAATACTAAAACAAAATGGTACAAAAGAAATTTTAGTACTAACAATAGCAAAAGATATAATATAGGAGTTGGAGGAATACAATGGAAGATTTAGTAGAAAGCATATTAGATTATATTAGGGCAGACTATACAGACTATGCCGTTATGATAAATGGTGAATGGGGAAGCGGAAAAACGTATTTTTGGAATCATAAAATACGTAATAAAATAGAAACCATGGAACTAAATGGAAAAAGATATAAAACAATATACATGTCATTATATGGTATTTCTAACTTAGAAGAAATAAGTAAAAAAATATTTATAGAAACTACTCAATTAATGGACAAAAACTTAAAAAAATATATGGGCAATAATGGTCAAATTACAATACCAGAATATGCAAAAACAGGATTAGATATGGCAAACTTCTTTGGAGTTACACAAAATGGAGATAAAATAGATTACAAAGAATTTTTCTCAACAGACGACAAAGTACTATGTTTTGATGACCTAGAAAGAGCAAATGTAGATGTAATAGACATACTAGGATATATAAATAACTTCGTAGAACATGACCATATAAAAACAATAATAATATGTAATGAAAAAGAATTATCAACAAAACTAAAAAATAGTAACCTAGAAATGAAAACCTTTATAGCAACATATCTTTTAGATAAAGAAGGAAGCCTAATAAAGAAAACAGATAAACCAATGGTAGAAAGAATACAAGATACAATAGAATATGTATTCGATAAAGCAAATGACTATGAAAGAATAAAAGAAAAGCTAATAGGTGAAACCTTTGAATATGCACCAGAATTTAACTACATTATAAATGGAATATTAATGCGTTATGAAAAATATCCAGATTTAATAAGGTTCTTGCGAGAAAATACAAATCTTATAATATCAACATTTAACAAAAGTGGAACAAGAAACCTAAGAATACTAAAACACGCATTAAATGACTTCAAAAAAATATTCGATATGGTAAATAAATCATACCCAAATACAAACCATAGAGTAATGCAAACAATGCTAATATTCACAATAGCAATATCATTTGAAATAAAAGCAGGAAAAGTAACAAAAGATAAATTTGTAAACATAGGAAGTAATGAAGAATATAAAGCAATACTAGTATCATCAAGGGTATTTATGGATAATAGGCAATTCTATATAAAAGAATTTGATAACAACTACTATTACAACTTTAAAGCAGAATATCGTTTCTTCAAATTTATAGAAATGTATGTACGTACACGTATATTTAATATGAAAGTATTTAAAGAAAACATGGAAGTAATAATAAACACAGTAGACACAGACAAACTTCCAGGATATAAAAGATTACTTACAGAAGAATACTGGAAAATTTCAGATGACCAATTCGACAGTATTATTGAAGAAGTATTAGATGATGTGAAAAATGGAAGAATAAAACCAATAGAAATAGTAAAAATATTTGCATATTTTGCATACTTCATAAAAAAAGAATTAATATCATACGATATCAAAACAATAAAAAGTGTATTTATTAATGGTTTAAATATATCATCATTAAATGCTGACTATTGTCCAAATGTACAAGAAGAGCTAGAGTCAATATCTGTACAAGATATAGGAACAGACATGGAAGAAATGCTAAAATATTTTGGCAATGTAAATGAAACATTAAAAGACAAAATGTATAGAGAAAAAGCAGAAGAAGTATTCAAGAACATACCAATGAAAATGGAATTATTCTACGATAAATTTGCAAAAGAATGTATGACAGAGCCAATTTTCAAATATTATGATGTATTCCAAATGTTCCAAAGAATATCATGTGCAAGTAATGAGGACATAGTAACAATAAAAGAAATGCTAGAAGAAAGAGCAAAAAAACATACAAAAGAAATAGAACCAGAAATTAAAAACATTAGAAAATTAAAACAAGTAATGGATGACTATATAGACGGAAAAGAAAGCACAATAAAAATAGTAATGCTAGAAGACTTTTCAAAAGGATTAGAAAATATATTGGATATATATAAAACAAACTTTTTAAGTAAAAAAGATGAAACTAATATTTAAAATTTATATAATAAAAGAATATATTAGCTAAAACAAAAAATGATTTTAGCTAGTATATTTTTATAATATATTTTATGAATTTAGAAATTTTGTAAACAATATATAATAGATGGAGAAACAAATGGAAAAAATGTATAAGCAATTTATAGTAAAAAATGATGATAAGAGAAAAAATATCATTTATAATAAATGAATAACCTTAATTGCACTTATAATAACGATAATAATATTAATTATTTTGGCAAGTGTAGCAATATATTTAAGTTTAGGAAATAATGGAATATATACAAAAGCAAAACAAGCAAAAGAAGAAACAAATAAACAAACAGCAACAGAAAAAATAAATTTAAAAATAACAAGTGTACAAATAGAAACATACGGCAAAAGACAAGAAATGCCAACATTGCAAGAACTAGCAGATTCTTTGTGTAAAGATAAAGAAATAGAATATGTAGAACTAGAAAGCAAAAGCAAATTAGCTAGTTTGAATAAAATAATAGTAGGAGATAAAACATCAATATATACAAAATTAAAAGAATACCCATACGAATTTGAAATAAATTCTAACTTACAATTAGCATCTGTAGATAATAAAAAGATTATAGTAGATAATGGAGAAATGAAGTTTATAAATAATAACCATGGATTTACAGATACAGAAGGAAAAGCAACCTGTATATCATATGGATTATCATATGAAAGTTTTGGAACTACAGCAAGTGATGGATGGCTAAATATGAAAACTGAAAAAAATGTAGATATTAATTTAAATTCAAAATTTGAAATATCTACACAAGTATATTTTAATAATGAAACAACAAGGAATATGGGAGGAGTGCATATAAATTTCTATAAGGAAGATAATACAATTATAAGTATAATATTGTATGATGCATGGGAAGGAGAAAATGCAATAACTCGTGCTCTTAATATAGGAAATAAAACTATATATAGTGCAAATATGGAACAATAAATGGGAGTGGAAGATATGGAGTTGTTAGTGATGGAAATAAACTTTATTTCTATTTTGGAAATACACTATTAGCACAAATGAATTATAATGAAGGTCTCAACTGTGATAAAGTAGAAATAATGTTTAGACAATATACTAGACATCAAACACCAAATGTTTATATAGAAAGTTTATATATAGGTGAGCCACTATATTATTTTTCCATGATACAATAAGAAAATGAGGACAATGGGACGGAGTTTTTGTCCCTACATTTTGAGCCTTTTATCCTCTAAAAATACTACGGACAAAAACTCCATCCCTGTCCCATTGTTCTATATCAAAATTTAATAAAAAAAGAAAATAATGCATAAAATTTCCCTCTTTTGTCATAATAAGATTAAAAGTTATGATAAAGGAGGGAAAAATTTTGAAAGCAACAGGTGTTGTAAGAAGAATAGATGATTTGGGAAGAATAGTAATTCCAAAAGAAATAAGAAGAACCTTAAGAATAAAAGAAGGAGACCCACTTGAAATATTTACAGATAGAGAAGGTCAAGTAATATTAAAGAAATATTCACCAATAGGAGAGTTATCAGAATTTGCAACAGAATATGCAGATACGCTTGCAAAAACAACAGGTCACATAGCATGCATAACAGATAAAGATACAGTAATAGCAGTTTCAGGAGGTTCTAAAAAAGAATATTTAGAGCAAAGTATAAGTAAAGATATAGAAAAAATAATGGATTATAAAGAAGTATATGAAAGTAAAGAAAATAATAACATAGCACTTCCAATAACAAAAAATACTGAAGCAAAAAGAAACAATTCACAAGTAGTATACCCAATAATATCAGATGGAGACGCTATAGGAACAGTAATATTATTATCAAAAGATGAAAAAACAAAAATGAGCGATGTTGAGAAAAAAGTAGTTCAATCAGCAGCTAGCTTTTTAGGAGCACAAATGGATGTGTAAAACTGTCCACTTTCTACATTGGTATATATTAAAATGAAAATTACACAAATATTACAACAATATTACATTTACATTATAAAATGAAAAAACTATTGAAAACAAACAACAATTGTAGTATAAATAAACTAATAATTAATGCGATAACGAAGGAGGAAATACAATGGAAGAATATAAAGTAAATACTGCAGAACCAATGGATGGAGGAGTAGAGCTTGGAAAATCACAAATACTACCTACAAAAGTTAATGGATGGACAAAAGTTAAAAACTTCTTATTCCAAGAAATAAAAGTTGAATTAACACCATATCAACAAAAAGTATTTGGCGAAGTACACGATTTTTGGCATCAAGATATAACATGGCAAAAATTTAAAGATTTCTGGTTACAAGATATAGAAATAACATTATAATTGTGAATAATAAACAAATAAAAAGACGTATTTAAGATAAAAATGCGTTTTTTTATTTTATAGTTGCATATTGTAGATTGATGCTACTATAGCTAAAATATAGACATTAATACATTCTTATATCAATAATCAAAATATAAAAGTAATATAAGCATATAGAAAAACGTAAAATAATATAATTATAATAGGAATTATTTTATTATAAAATAATTAAATTATATAGTAAATGTGAATAAGATACACTAAAAAAAGTAAACATAAAAAGTTGCAAACTTAAGAGACGATCTGTCGAAAAATGTCGCGGAGAGACAACTTTCAAAAGAAAAGTGCAAAAAATTATGAAAATTTATGTAAAAATATTTACATATATGGTAAAAAGTGTTAAAATAAAAGAAGTGAAATATTGAAAGAGGGGGAAAAAATGAAAAAAACATCTTTAAAAATATTAATATTAAGCATTCTATTATTACTAGTAGTACCATGCATAGCAAATGCAGCTACAGAAATAATAGTAAAACAAGGAGAGGAATACATTATTTACAGTGATGCAATAATCAGTAATAATGTATCATTTGCGTTTAGCAAAACAGAATTAAAAAATGAAGGAGACTTAAGCAATATAGAATCTTTTGCAGTTCGCAAAGATAATTCATCAGATAGATATGTAGCATATATTAATGAAGAAACAAAAGAAAATGTAAATGCAGAAGGAAATACATATATCTATATAAAAGATTTAGAAACTAACAAAGTGACAAAAGAAACTATAAACTTAAAAAAATCTTTAGATAAAGAATACGTAGAAAGCATAACAAAAAGAATAAAAGTAGACACAACAAAAACAGAAACAACTACTAAAACAATAAATGGAGTAAAAACAGAAGTAACAACAGGAAAAATAGTTATTACAGATGAAAGCTCACCAAAATATTCATATATGATACAAGTTCTTCCAAAAGAAGGAACAAATGAATATAAAGAATTAATGGAACTTGCAAAACAAATAAATGCTATAGCAAATAATAAAGTAGAAAAAGAACCAAGCTTTATGGAAAAATTAGAATTAATGAACAAATTCTATACACTATACACAGCATTACAACCAGAAGCAAAAGATAACTCATGGTTACCAGTAGAAAATATGGAAATAATGCAACCAAACTTCGATAAAGCCGAAGATGAAAAAGAATATGATAATCAACAATACATAGTATTCATAAAAAATGAAGATGGAAGTATAATAGATGCTCAATTTATGACTTGTGAAGCTAAATATAATCCACTATATGAAAAAGAAACAGTTACAATAAAAGAAACATCAAAACTACCAGTAACATTTGATAGTTTAACAACAATAATTATAATATTTGCAGTAATTATAGTAGCTATAATAATAGTATTAGTAATAAGAAAAAAAGCAGATAAAAAGGAAGAAAATAAATAATGAAAGAAATCTGTAATATAATTTTAATTCTATTAATAATAGGAGCAATTATATTTGGCGTAATAATAGGGGCAGAATATATAAGAAGAGAAAAAAATGAAGATAAGCTATCAGCAGTAGTAGCACAAATAGAAAATATAAACACAGATACAAGTGAAATAAATGAAGAAAATAAACAAGAACTTATAAAAGTGGATGGATATGATGTAGAAGGAATAATAGAAATTCCAAAAATAGATATCAAATATCCAATAGTAAGTACAACAAGTGATGAAGCCATGAAAGTAGCTATTACAAAATTTTGGGGAACAAAAATAAATGATATAGGCAATTACACAATGGCAGGACACAACTATAAAAATGGTACAATGTTTGGAAAAACAAAGTACCTAGAAATAGGTGACAGAATAAAAATGACAGACTTACAATTAAATACAGTCGAATACGAAGTATTTAAAATATATACAATTGATCCAGATGATGTTACATGCATAGAAAGTGTAGAACCAAACACAAGGGAAATAACACTAATAACATGTACAAACGGTCATAAAAACAGACTTATAACAAAAGCAAAAGAAGTTTTATAAAAAATTAAAAATGGGGGTAAAAAAATGAAATCAAGACTTAATTATAAAAGTAGAAAAACTATTATAATTACAGCAATTATCATAGCATTATTAGCATTGTCAGCAACAGGTATTTATATGTTTACAAAAGGTAATGATGAAGCTAAAGCCTTCACAGAAGGTAACACTATGGTAGAAGGTTCAGAAACACCAGTAGTAATTCCAGAACAAGGAAATACACCAGAAGAACCAACTGTAGAACCAAATATAGGTTCAGAAAATAATGAAGAACAAGTAGTAGGGCCAGGTGTAACAACACCAAATCAAGGAGCAACTACCACACAAACAGGTACAACTACACCAGCAGGAACAACAACATCAACAACAGCAACAAATGTACCAAATCAAGAATATGTAACAGAAAGACAAGAAGAAGTAGAAAGATTAACAGCTGAAAATTTCCAAGTAAGTTGGAATCCAGTAAGCTTAGCAGAAATAGCAACAAATATTGAATTAGATGAATTAAATGAAGAAGAAAAATATGAAGTATCAAAAGTAGCAACATTAGTAAATGGTGAAGCTATAAGAAATGAAAACGGAGAATTTAGGGCAAGAGTAAAAGCAGGAGACGAAGTTACATATGTTATAACAGTAAAAAATACTGGAAAAGTAACAATTAAAAATATAGAAGTAGAAGATGAACTAGCTAACTATAAAGAAACAATACCAGTTTTAGCAATAGGAGACAGCAAAGAACTAAAAGTAACATATACAGTAAAACAAGAAGATATGACTGAAAATGATACAATAGTAAACGTAGCAAAAGTAACAGCACCAGGAAAAACAGAAGAAGAGCCAAAAGAAGAAATACCATCAGATCCATATATAACAGTAAGTGGTGAAAAAAGATGGATTGACAATAATAATAAAGAAAATACAAGACCAGAAAGTATCACTGTAAAAGTATTAAATGGTGAAACAGTAGTAGACACAATAAAAGTAACAGCAGAAAACGAATGGAAATATACATCAAAAGAATTACCAAAATATGATGATGAAAATAAAGAAATTGAATATACAGTAGTAGAAGATACAGTAGAAAATTATACAGCTAATATAGAAGGAACAATAATTACAAATACAATAGCTCAAGACTCAACAGTAAGTGTAAGTGGAACAAAAACATGGATAGCACCAGAAGGAACAACACATCCAACAATAACAATAAACTTACTAAGAGATGGAGAAAAAGTAGAAAGTAAAGAATTAACAAATGGAACAACAACATATTCATTTGATAACTTAGATAAATATGACTTAACAGATGGTCACGTATATGAATACACAGTATCAGAAGATGCAGTAGAAGGATATACAAGTGTTCAAAATGGAAGAAACTTTACAAATACAATAGCTCAAGACTCAACAGTAAGTGTAAGTGGAACAAAAACATGGATAGCACCAGAAGGAACAACATATCCAACAATAACAATAAACTTACTAAGAGATGGAGAAAAAGTAGAAAGTAAAGAATTAACAAATGGAACAACAACATATTTATTTGATAACTTAGATAAATATGACTTAACAGATGGTCACGTATATGAATACACAGTATCAGAAGATACAGTAGAAGGATATACAAGTGTTCAAAATGGAAGAAACTTTACAAATACAATAGCTCAAGACTCAACAGTAAGTGTAAGTGGAACAAAAACATGGATAGCACCAGAAGGAACAACACATCCAACAATAACAATAAACTTACTAAGAGATGGAGAAAAAGTAGACAGTAAAGAATTAGCAAATGGAACAACAACATATTCATTTGATAACTTAGATAGATATGACTTAACAGATGGTCACGTATATGAATACACAGTATCAGAAGATGCAGTAGAAGGATATACAAGTGTTCAAAACGGAAGAAACTTTACAAATACAATAGCTCAAGACTCAACAGTAAGTGTAAGCGGAAGTAAAACATGGATAGCACCAGAAGGAACAACACATCCAACAATAACAATAAACTTACTAAGAGATGGAGAAAAAGTAGACAGTAAAGAATTAGCAAATGGAACAACAACATATTCATTTGATAACTTAGATAGATATGACTTAACAGATGGTCATGTATATGAATATACAGTATCAGAAGATACAGTAGAAGGATATACAAGTGTTCAAAATGGAAGAAACTTTACAAATACAATAGCTCAAGAAGAAACTAGCATTACAGTAAGCAAAAAATGGGAAGATGCTAGTAACCAAGATGGAAATAGACCAAATAGTATAAAAATACAACTATTTGCAGATGATGTGGCTCAAGAAGAAAAAATTGTAACATTAACAACAAATAATACAGACATTTGGCAATATACGTATACAAAATTAAATAAATATGATTTAACAGATGGACATATTATTAAATATGAAGTTAAAGAATTATCAGAAAGAAATACTATAATAGAAACAGATGGAACAAATGGTGATTATAAAGTAAGTTACGAAAAAGATATTGAACACGATGTAATAACAATAACAAACTCATATACACCAGCAAAAGTAAATGGTAATGGTGAAATAGAAGTTACAAAAATATGGTCAAATGATAAAGAAAATACAAGAAAAGAAGTAACAATTAATCTTTTAGCAGATGGAAAACCAACTGGTAAAACATTAATTTTATCAGATACTGAAGGATGGACAGGAAAATTCACAGATTTACCAAAAAATGCAAACGGTAATGAAATAAGATATACAATAACTGAAGATCAAATAGAAGGATATAGTACAGCAATTGCAGGAAGTGTAGCAAATGGATTTAAAGTAACTAATACTTACTTAAAACCAGAAATAACAGTTGCAAAAACAAGCACACTATACAGAAATGGAAAAGTTGTAACTGAAGGACCAGCAATGTATGGTGATACTATAAGATATACAATTACAGCAACAAATAAAGGAAATGCAAAAGGAAGTATAGCTGTAACAGACTGGGTACCAGAAGGAACAACATTAAAAGAAAATGGAAGCACAAACTTAACAGCTAATGAATTAAAAGCATTAACTACAAAAGAGGGTCTAACAAAAACATTAACTGTTGAAAAAGCAAATGGAAATACACCAACAACACAATCAATATACTTTGAAGTAACAGTAAACGCAAATTCAAATACAGAAGTTAAAAACATAGCAAAATTACCAGATGGAACAGAAGTACCAGAAGAGGGGCATAAAGTTGAAAAAGCAGTAAGCATTAAAGCGCAAACACAAACAACAACAATAACTAATAGTAATGTTGTAATAGTATTAGATAGATCACAAAGTATGGATGATAAAAATGCAACATATAAAGGAACAGAAATGACAAGAATGAATGTTGCAAAAAAAGTTGTAAAAGATTTTATTGATACAATTAATTTACCAGAAGATGGAAATGGATGTGCAGTATCAGTAGTTACATTCAACGGACCAGATCATTATACTTCTAATGTAGGAACAACATATACAGATGTATTAGAAATAAATGGCGGAAAGACTATAGCAACAACAGCAAATGATGCAAAAAACTTAAAAGATGCAGTTGATGGAGTTAAAGCAAAAGATGGAACAGTAATAGCTGGTGCATTAACAAGAGCAAAAACACAAATAGATGAAATGAAGAAATTATATCCAAATAATAAAAATATTGTAATATTTATAGGTGACGGAGATCCAGATGGAGATAGAAACGATGGAAATAATATCCCAGGAGCAGCAAAAGCACTAAAAAATACAGGAGCAACTGTGTATGCAATTGGATTCGGTCAAAATGTAAAGGTATTAAGAGATACAGTAGCATCTTCAACTGATAAGTATTATACAACAAGTAGTACAATAGATTTATCAAGTATATTTACAGAAATAAAAAATGATTTTGCAGGAGAACCAGTTGTAACAACTTCAATTGATGGCTTAATAGAATTGACTAATATCAACATGAACAAAACAATAACTTTAACAGTAAATGGAAGAAAAACTGAAATAGCTGAAGGACAAATAATATCTAAAAATGGAAAACAATATCTAGATACAACAAAATTTGCAGCAGATGCAAGTATAGAACTAGAATATGTTGAAAATGACTAAAATAGAAGACGTAAGAACTAAAATTCTTACGTCTTTTTGACAGGAAATTTTAGGTATGGTTCTAAAAATTTCTAAACTGTGGATAACTTTTTTAATAAAGATTTGAAACGTGTGTATTTATATGCTTTGTATACTAAAAATAATAAATTTATAGCATAAATGAAAATGAGATAAGATACATTTTTAATGTGAGAGATCACACAAAAATCAAGTTTCTTATCTCATTTATTAATTGTTTAGTATTTTAAATTAATTATTATTGAATTATAATTTTTCAATTTCTTCTTTAGTTAAACCAGTTACCTTTATAATTAATGAAATATCAGTATTTTCATCTTTTAATTTTTTAGCAATTTCAAGTGTTTGCTGTTTAGAACCTTGTTCAATACCTTGTTCAATACCTTGCTCAATACCTTGCTCAATACCTTGTTCGATGCCTTGCTCAATACCATCTTTAATACCTTGTTCAAAACCACGGTCATAACCTGTTTTTACTAAATTATTTTGGTCTAATACATATTTTTCACGTAAATCTGCTAAATATCTTTCATGTTCATTTTCACTTATTTCTTCTAAAACTTTTTTTGCTTTTTTTAATGATTCATCTGCATTACTCATATCAATATCACCTGACTCTATAATAAAATTAACCCAAGTATCTAATTTTTCACTCTTAGAGTAATTTTTTACCTTAGGCATTTCTATTATATAAATTTCAAGTGCATCTGTCAAGATAGAATCTTTATATTCTTCCTCACGAAAGTTCCATTTAGTTATGTATTTTTTTATATGTTTAATACCTTTAATATCGAAATCTGTAAATAAAATAGCAATACATTTAGTAGCCTCAAAGTAATCGTGCCCTTTTTTCATATTTTGACTATACATTTTACTTAAATAAAATAATATTCTTTTTTCAATATTATTTTGATCAACAAGTTGCATCTCAATATCACAGTCAATAGAATTATTAATTTTAGCTCTTATATCAAGAATTCCAAGTTTGTCATCTAAGAGATCAGCTTCAATAATTTTGTTACAATCAAGAGTTACATCAGAAACATGTTCAGCTAATATAGAATTTAGTAAACCTTTTGTAATTTCTTCATTTCCAACAAAGCCAAAAACACGTTTAAAAGTATAATCATTTTTTAATTTTAATAACTCTATAAAATCATCTCCTTTACATATTTATTATAAAACGATTTTGGAAAATATTTTAGGAAAGAATATCCTAAAAGTTTAATGGAATTTAAAATACTAAACAAAATAATATTAACATAAAACAAGAAATGTTTCAATAGCGAAAAATAGAAAGTTTTGTCGAGTAAATAAAACATACTTATAATTCAAAGCTAAAATATTTTAAAGGTGTAAATTGTAGCAAAGCATAAATATGATATATGAAGAAATTAAGTAAAATTAAAGCAAAATTTCCACTATAGCGGAAAAACAAAATACATATTTTGCTACAAAAAAGTAACACAAAAGTAAACAAATTGTAACAAAATTCGATATAATATATAGTATAATATAATTGTATAGCTATAAAACAAGGGAGAAACAAATGGGGATAAGCAAATTACTAAAGAAATTTGATATAAAAGTAATATCAAAGCTAACAAAAGAAGAGCAAATAATATTATCAGATAATGTAGCAACAAAAATATCAAACGAATTTAATTATATAGATTATGGTTATATATATACCAAACTAATGAAAGCAAAAATGTATATAGCAATAATTCCAGCAGGAATAACAAGTGCAATATATTCGTATGAAGAAGATACTTTATTTATAAGTGACACAGAAGACATAAACGCAGTTTCAAAAGAACTATTATATGAATGTATACATGCAGTACAAGATATACGAAATAGAAAAGGAAAAATAAAACAATTAGGTCAATGTATATTTTCAGAATTTAAAGTATATGCAATGGCACTAAATGAAGCATCAATACAATATATAGTTGCAAAGATATTTAATGAACAAGAAAAATACATTGAAGCATATGGAATAAAGGTAAATACCTATAGTTATAACAAATACCCATTAATATGCAATATATTATTGCAATTATTGTTTATATCAAGTGAAAAGACATTAGTAAAAAGTACAATATATTCAACAGATGAATTCATAATAGACGGAGTAGAAGAAATAGGAGAAACAAGCTTTGTGAATATACAAAAAAACCTAGACGAAATGCTATATGCTTCAGAAGAAATAATAGGTATAAAAAGGTTAATAAAAGAAAAAACAGAAAATGGTTATTTAAATATAGATGAATATTTAAATAACATATATAACAAAGAAGAAGTTATTAGAAAATTGTATATGGACTCTCAAATGAATATATTTACAATGTATTTCAACAAATTATTTACAAGAATACAAGACCTGTCAGACATAAAAATTTATAGAAGTAGGCTAGGAGATTTTAAAGAATTGATAGGATTTTATACAAATGAAAACCAAGAATATTTCTTACAATATTATGAAGATTACTATAAACAAAAAGAAGAAAAACTGACACTAAAAGAAGCCGAAATAAAGCGAAAAAATGACTTAGCACTAACAGTAATTTCAGATAATGTAATAATTCAAATATTCAATAAAATGAAGAATGCATTAAATAGAATATTAAATAAAATTTAAAAAATGTATGTAGAAAAGGAGAAAAAAATGGATTTTAAAGAAATGAAAGATAAAGCAATAAAAATATATAGAGAAGGAAAAACAATTGACGAAATAAATGTACCAGTAAGCAAGGAAATAATAGAAAAATGGATAAAAGAAGAAAACAGCATGAAAATAAAACAAGCATCTGAAAGAATTGAACAATTGAAAAAACAAGTTACTCCAGAAAATAAAATAGAAACAGCAAATAGAATAAATGCTATTGCACTTGAGGTGCTTGAATTAGATAGAAACAATAAGATGGCAATAAATGAAATGTTAAGATGTTATATGATAAAAAGAGAATATAATGTTGGAAGAATTTTTGGGCAAAAAGCGTTGGAAGCAAACCCTAATAGTACATCAATATTATACAACATGGCTGAATTAGAATTAAGAGGAAGAAATGCAGAAAAAGCACTTGAATATAATGCAGAAATACTATCAAAATATCCAAATGATAAAAAAGCAAATGAACAAAAAGAAAAAATTGAAGAGAGACTAGAGCAACTAAAAAGAGAAGGAAAAATAAGAAATAGAACAGCAAGGGTAAAGAGAGAAGAACAACCAGAATTTGTACAAATTGCTAAGCAAAATTTAATAGAACAAGAACAGCAAGAATTTGGAAAGAAAGATATACAAGATGAGAAGCAATATTCGATAGAAGAAGAGCAAGAAGAGTTTGCTAAACAGCAAGCACAAGCAGAACGATATTCGCTAGAGGCAAAAAAAGAATATATGGATAAAATAACAAAAATGTTTTTAGATGGACAAGTAAATAATAAAAAATTGGGAGAAATAAAACAAGAATTATACAAATATCCAAATAATACAGAAAGTACACTATTTTTATCAGAATTATTCTATGCTATGAAGGGGAGTGAACAAAGAGGAATACAAGAACTAAACCAATCTAGGCATTTAGTAGAAAATGAAGAAACATTAGAAAATAAAATATCAGACTTTAGAAAAAGAATTGATGCAAAAGAATATATTGAAAAACAAGAAGATGAGAAAAAGACAAAAATAGAACAATTGAAGAAAGAGCAGAGGGAATATTCAAGAGAAATAATAAAAAGAATAGATAAAGGTGAGTTAACTAAAGAAGAAATACCAGAAGTAGTAGGAAATTTACAAAAATACCCAGATAGAAGTAAAGCATTATATTTAATTACAAAATTATATCAAGGATATTATGGAACAAAAGAAGCACGAGAATATTTAGTTAAATATTCGTATATATCTGATTTAACTCTAAAAGAAAGGGCAGATATAGAAAGTATAAGATTCGTGCTTGCAAAAAATGAAAATAAAGACATAATAAAAGAAAGACAATTACGAATAAGAAAAAGAAATAAAGAAGCAAATAAAAGATACAAAGATAAAGTAAGACAATATTTAAAGGAGAAAGATGCACAAGCAAAGGATAACCAAGGAGAAAGAGAAGAATTATAAAAAGATACAGAAAAAATGTTGTCAAAAGGGACAGAGCAAATTGACACTTCTAGGAGTGTCAATTTGCTCTGTCCCTTTTGACAACCTTTTTTTCTGTCTATTCTTATAAAAACATATTCAAAAAATTAATAGTAAAAATACTTAAAGCAACTTTCCATGAAACCCTAAAGCTCTTTTTAAAGATATTTTTAACTATTACAATATGATAGTTATCTCTAACAGTTAAAGCTAAACAGTCTGTTTTAGTATCTATATTATCATTTATATTAATATTATTCTCACCTAATTTATTAGATACACCATTTGAAGAATTTGCAAAATTTAAAGGTTCTTCAAGTTTAGTATCTATGGTTGATTCTTGTGGAATATTTAAAATATTATTTTGCATAGAATCACATCCTTTATAATTTTCTTATGTACTAATATTATTATACTATAAATTTAACAAAAAAGTAAATAGAAAATAAAAAGAAAATCGCCACCTTTATGTAAGGTGACGATATGCACGAAACTTCATTATTTAGTTTTGAAAGGTTTAATTTACTACGTAAAACCTGAGTTAAAAACAAGAAACATCCGAAAATCCTCCGCGTGTCGCCCATTCTTTTCTGGGGCGTCATAGAAAATTTATAGGTTACATTTTGACTAAGTAAAGCCACTCGTATGCCGCATGTTTTTTCCTCCCATAGGAACGCGAATTTTTAAATTTTTAAAATTGTAAAGTTTTAACTACTAAACGAATCCAGTTGTATACCGCATTAAATACTCCTCCTATTTTTAGTATAGTTTAAAACACGGATTTAAAATTGAATGTGCTTCCACAAATGTATAAGGGAAGCTTGGTGCGCACGCTGCGCTGCCGGCCGCTTAGGCGAAAAAGGAATTTATACAATTATTATTAAAAAAAATGTTATTACTCGGTCCTCTTACCATAGTATGTTTCTCCTTTCTGTCTATGAAATTTTCAAGTTACAACGCTCTCACCTGAGAACTAAAAATATTATAACACAATAATTAACATAATACAATATCTTTTCAAAAATTTTTTCAAAAAATTTCAAAAAAATGAAAATCTTTCTAAAATAATAGATATAAATACTTGAAAACTAAGGGCAGTTGGTATAAAATAACAATGTTAGTAAATAATATAAAAAACGAAAATTAGAGAACATTATTATCATTTTAAGAATATATTCGTAAAGTAAGAAATTACTTTTTAAGCTAAAATGAGTATAGCTCAAAAAGGTAATGCATGTATCTCTGACAATGTTAAAGGAGGAATTTTTTATGTCAGTAAAAATAGGAATTAATGGTTTTGGAAGAATTGGAAATTTAGCATTCCAAGCAGCTTTAAAAAAAGGAGAAGTAGAGGTAGTAGCAATAAATGATCCATTTATTACAGCGGATTACATGGCATACATGGTTAAATATGATACAATACACGGAAAATTTGAAGGAGAAGTATCTTCAAAAGAAAATACTTTAGTAGTTAATGGAAAAGAAATAAAAGTATATAATGAAATGGACCCAGCAAACATTCCATGGGGAAAAGATGGAGTAGACTATGTATTAGAATGCTCAGGAGTATTTACAACAATGGAAAAAGCAGAAGCTCATATAAAAGGTGGAGCTAAAAAAGTAGTAATAAGTGCACCATCAAAAGATGCACCAATGTTTGTTATGGGAGTAAATAATGAAAAATACGACCCAAGTATGAACATAGTATCAAATGCATCATGTACAACAAACTGTTTAGCACCTTTAGCAAAAGTAATAAACGATAACTTTGGTATAGTAGATGGATTAATGACAACAGTACACTCAACAACAGCGACACAAAAAACAGTAGATGGAGCATCTAAAAAAGACTGGAGAGGTGGTAGAGCAGCAGCTGCAAATATTATACCATCATCAACAGGAGCTGCAAAAGCAGTAGGAAAAGTTATACCAGAATTAAATGGAAAATTAACAGGTATGGCATTTAGAGTACCAACAGTAGATGTTTCAGTAGTAGACTTAACATGTAACTTAGCTAAACCAGCAACAATGGAAGAAATATGCACAGCTATGAAAAAAGCATCAGAAAACGAAATGAAAGGAATAATTGAATACACAGAAGATGCAGTAGTATCATCAGACTTCATAAATGATGAACATACATCAATATTTGATGCAACAGCAGGTATTCAATTAACAGATACATTCGTAAAATTAGTAGCATGGTATGATAATGAATGGGGATATTCAAATAAATTAGTAGACTTAGCAATTTATATGGCAAGTAGAGACTAGAAAATATAATGAATAGTGAAGAGTGAATAATTAAATTAGATACAAAGGGGTAGGCCTTCAAGTCTACCCTTACTATACAATGAATTGTTAAAATTACCGCTACATGCAATTATATATTTATTTTTTAGTAAAACCTTAGAGGTTTCATGGATTATATGTAAGCTAGCGCTACTCAGGCTTTTACTAAAAAATAAATATATAATTACATTCCGATAGTTATAGGTAATAAATAAAGAAATATTTGGAGGTTTTTAATGAACAAAAAGACTATCAGAGATATAGATTTAAAAAACAAAAAAGTCCTTGTAAGATGTGACTTTAATGTTCCTTTTGATGAAGAAGGAAAAATATCAGATAATAGAAGAATAGTAGCAGCACTTCCTACTATAAAATATTTATTAGAAAATAATTGCAAAATAATACTTTGCTCACATTTAGGAAGACCAAAGGGAGAATTCAAAAAAGAATTTTCACTAAAACCAGTAGCAGATGAACTTTCAAGATTACTAAATGTAGAAGTAAAATTAGCAGAAGATGTAGTAGGAGAAAGTAGCAGTACATTAACTAATAATATGAAAGAAGGAGAAATAGTACTTCTAGAAAACGTAAGGTTTGAAGCTGGTGAAGAAAAAAATGATGAAGAATTATCAAAAAAATTAGCAAGCCTAGCAGAAGTATATGTAAATGATGCCTTTGGAACAGCACATAGAGCCCATAGTTCAACAACAGGAGTAGCAAGCTTTCTACCAGCAGTTTCAGGTTTCTTAATAGAAAAAGAGCTAGAATTTTTAGGAAATGCATTAGAAAATCCACAAAGACCATTTGTAGCAATTCTTGGAGGAAAGAAAGTTTCAGATAAAATAGGTGTAATAGATAGTTTGCTTGAAAAAGTAGATACATTAATAATAGGCGGAGGAATGGCATACACATTCTTTAAATCTATGGGGTATAATGTAGGAAAATCTATTTGCGAAGAAGATAAACTAGAATTAGCACAAAGCTTAATAAAAAAAGCCGAAGAGAAAAATGTAAAACTATTATTACCAATAGATAATGTAGTAGTAGATGAATTTAGACCAGATGCAAATACCAAAGCAGTAGCATCTGATGAAATACCAGAAGGTTGGGAAGGTTTAGATATAGGACCAAAAACAGTAGAACTATTTAAACAAGAATTAAAAAATGCAAAAACAATTATATGGAATGGACCACTTGGATTATTTGAATACGAAAAATTTGCAAATGGAACAAACGAAGTTGCTAAATGCCTAGCGAATTTAAATGAAACAATAACAATAATAGGTGGAGGAGACTCAGCAGCAGCAGTAGAAAAAATAGGGTTAGCAGATAAAATGACTCATATATCAACAGGTGGAGGAGCAAGCTTAGAATTTTTAGAAGGTAAAAAATTACCAGGAATCGAAGCACTAAACGATAGTAAGTAATGGATAATTTGAACGTGTAGGGGGGCGCCAAAGGCGGCGACCTCTACAAATACAAAATGAATAATTAAGAGGATGTTTAATATGAATAAAGATAAACTAGAATTTGTATCAGCAATAATAGCAAATAATGAGGGAAATGTATTATTATTAAAAAGAAGAAAAAACTTAAAGCTAGACCCAGGAAAATATGATTTATGTTCGGGGCACATGAAAGAAGGAGAAGTTCCAACTCAAACTATGTACAGGGAAATAGGCGAAGAAATAGGAGTTAAACAAGAAGAAATTAAAAAGATAGAAAGGTTAGGAGATATAAATACTCCACATGAACAGCTAAAAAATACAACAACACATATGTATTTCATAGAAATAAATTTATCTGAAGAAGAAATAAACAAGAGGCTTGAAGATATCAAGGAACCAGAAATTGAAAGTGCACGATATGTCAAAAATATAAATACATTAAGAAATGTTCAAAAATATAGTGATTTTATGAGATCAATGTACACCGAAGAACTAGAAAAAATTTTTAGAACTGTACAAGGAAAACTAAACCATAGAGAGGAATTGAGAATAAAACAATGGGAAGAAGAAAGATAATTGCAGGAAACTGGAAAATGAATATGCTTCCAAATGAAGCAATGGATTTTATAACAAGACTTTCAGAAGGTGTTAGAGACGTTAAAAGTGAAATAGTACTATGTGTACCATACACAGACCTTTTTTATTCACTATTAACAGCTCAAAACACAAATATAAAAATAGGTGCGCAAAATATGCACTGGGAAGAAACAGGAGCTTACACAGGTGAAGTTTCAGGAAAAATGCTTGAAGTTATCAATGTGGAATATGTTATAATAGGACATTCAGAAAGAAGACAATATTTTGCAGAAACAGATGAAACCGTAAACAAGAAAGTAAAATCAGCTTTTAAATATAACTTAAAGCCAATAGTATGTGTAGGTGAAACCTTAGAACAAAAAGAAGAAGGGAAGACAAATGAAATTATAAAGGCTCAAACTAAACTTGCATTAGAAGGTTTAAATGCTGAACAAATAAAAAATGTAACAATAGCATACGAGCCAATATGGGCAATAGGAACAGGAAAAACAGCAACATCAGAAGATGCAAACAACTCTATAAAAGAAATTAGAAATGAAATAAAAAATATATATGGAGAAGAAGTGGCAAACGGAGTAGCTATATTATATGGAGGAAGTGTAAAAGCTTCAAATGTTAAAGAACTATTTGAAACATCAGATATAGATGGAGCATTAGTAGGAGGAGCTAGCCTAAGCGTAGAAGAATTCAAAAATATCATAACTGCAGCAGAATAATAAGGAAATGAAGACAATAGGATGGAGTTTTTTGAGGACAATGGTGAGGACAATGGGACGGAGTTTTTGTCCCTAGTCTTTTGGGACTTTTAAATTAAAAAAATTCTAAACAACTAGGGACAAAAACTCCGTCCCATTGTCCTCACAGAAAGGAACGAAAAAATGGGAGAACGAGAAAAAGCTTTTAGACAAAGAATAGCAAGAATAACAAGAGTTCAAAACCTACAAGAAATGCAAAAGCAATATGAAAAGGAAGAAACAATAATAGAAAATAATAAATTAAACAATCTGAACGAAATATCACCAGTAATAAATGGCATAAAAAAGAACATAGAAAACTTTAGAACTAAAGAAGCAACAGAAATAGAATTATAGCTATAATAGAAATAAGAATACTAAAGAAAAGTATATAATAAGAAATGTAACAATTAAGAAATTAGAAGTAGAAAAGGACAAAGTTAAGTTAAGAATGTAAAATTTATATAAAACTTTAAATTTTTGAATTCTAACTTCCAATCTCCAACTTCTAACTTCTAATTAGGAGGTAAAAACAAAATGAAAAACAAATTAACAATGCTAATGATACTAGATGGTTTTGGAGAAAACGAAAACGAAAATGCAAATGCTGTAAAACTTGCAAACACTCCAAATATAGATAGACTAATGAAAACATGCCCAACAACAAATATGTACACAAGTGGCTTAAATGTAGGTCTTCCAGATGGACAAATGGGAAACTCTGAAGTAGGTCATACAAATATAGGAGCAGGAAGAATAGTTTACCAAGAGCTAACAAGAATTACGAAATCAATAGCAGATGGAGACTTTTTCAGTAACTCAGAGTTTATAAAAGCAATAGAAAACTGTAAAAAATATGATTCAAAGCTTCATATAATGGGGTTAGTATCTGATGGAGGTGTTCATAGTCATATTCGCCATATATTTGGACTACTAGAACTTGCTAAAAGAAAAGATTTTGAAGATGTATATGTACATTGCTTTATGGATGGAAGAGATACTCCACCAGCATCAGGAGAAAGCTATGTATCAGAATTAGAAGAAAAAATGAAAGAAAAAGGCGTTGGAAAAATAGCAAGTATATCAGGAAGATTTTACGCAATGGATAGAGATAAAAGATGGGAAAGAATAGAAAAAGCATACAAAGCATTAGTAGAAGGTGAAGGAGAAAAGGCGGTGTCAAGCGTATCAGCAGTAGAAGATTCATACCAAAAAGAAATATTTGATGAATTTATAATTCCAACAGTTATTACAAATGGAGAAGAACCAGTAGCGACAATAGGAAAACACGACTCAGTTATATTCTTCAACTTTAGACCAGATAGAGCAAGAGAAATAACAAGAACATTAGTAGATAAAGAATTTAATGAATTTGAAACGAGAAAAGACTTAGATTTATACTACGTATGTATGACAAGCTATGATGAAACAATGCCAAATGTACACATAGCCTTCAAAAAAGAAGAATTAAAAAATACATTTGGAGAATATATATCAAAACAAGGTTTAGCACAACTAAGAATAGCAGAAACAGAAAAATATGCACATGTAACATTCTTCTTTAATGGTGGAGAAGAAAAACAATATGAAGGAGAAGACAGAATATTAGTACCTTCACCAAAAGTAGAAACTTATGATTTACAACCAGAAATGAGTGCGCCTGAAGTAACCGAGAAAGTATTAGAAGCTATAAACTCTAAAAAATATGACTGCATAATACTAAACTATGCAAACCCAGACATGGTAGGTCATACAGGAAGCCTAGAAGCAGCAATAAAAGCAATAGAAACTGTAGATGAGTGTGTAGGAAGGGTAGTAGAAGCAGTCGAAAATACACAAGGGGTACTACTAATAACAGCAGACCACGGAAATGCAGAACAAATGGTAGACTACAAAACAGGAGAACCACATACAGCTCACACAACAAACCCAGTACCACTTATTTTAGTAGGTATGGAAAATGCAAAACTAAAAGAAGGAAAACTAGCCGATTTAGCACCAACAATGCTTGAAATAATGGGACTAGAAAAACCACAAGAAATGACAGGAGAAAGCATAATAGTTAGTGAATAGTGAAGAGTGAATAATTATAATTGTAGGGGTCGTTGCCATTGGTAACTCGCTCTTCGAAGAAATTGCTCAAGTGAAGAATACAAATTATAGATTTGGCGTAGGGGCACTGTTTGCGAGAATACTTCTTTGAACATAATACTAATAGCAAAAAAATAACGCAAAATTAAAAATAGATGTAGGGGCGACTAGTAGTCGTCCGAGCTTCAGAGACATACTAATATAAACATAAATTTTGGTAATTTCTTCGAAGAACGGACAGCTACTAGCTGCCCCTACAAACTAATATAAAAAATGATTTAAATTAAATATTATTTTTATAAAGGAGAAAATAAGGAATGCTTAGTACCAACAAACTAAGAGCAATATATTCAAAAATACAAAAGCAACTATTCTATATGATACCAGAGAAATGGGAAAAAATATGTCTATATGCATCAATAATGGAGCAAGTAAACAACTTGCAAACAGGAGAAATGTTTTTTTACTATTATCCAACAGGCTTGCTTAAGAAAAATCCTATAAATGTATATGAAATACCAAATAAATTCAATATAGATGAAAAAGAATATATGAAGTTAGTAGATAAACTATATGAAATAATAAGTGAATTAAGAGAAGTCTTTAAAGAGAGCGAAGAAGAAAAAATGTGGACAAATTTAACTATAACAATACAAAACCTAAAGTTTAATGTAGAATATTGTTATGAAGACTTGATTGGTTCAAAATATACAAGTTATGATAGACATATAATATGGAAATGCAAATACTTAGACTTCCCACTAGAGAGACTTTCAAAGAAAGATAGGAAGATGATAGAAGAATATTACATAGAAGAAAAATTAAGCAATCAAAAAACAAAAAATTACATAGAAGGAATATACAAAAAAGGAGTTCATAATATAGCTCATTATAATAATGAATATATAAAAGAAGATGAACAAGAAGAAGAAAAACAGGATAGAAATACAAAAAGACAGAAAATAGATAAATATGAAGAATATAAAAGAAAGCAAGAAGAGAAAAAACAAAAGAAATTAGAAATGACAAATATAGAAGTAAAACCAGAAGAAAAAAAGAAAAATCAAATATTAAATTGTTAAAACAGGAAAGATTTGGGACGCGTCCAAATCTTTCCTATAATAAAAACAAACTGAACTACAAAATGTATATTTTGCAGTTCAGTTTGTTTTTATTATTTAGTAGGCACATTACCAATATTTTCACCATTTCTAAGCCTACTATAAGTATATAATGAAATAGGTAAAAATATAGCAACCATTCCTACTAATGCCAATTGTAATTTAATATTTCCTAAGTAATTAATAATGTATACTAATGGAATATATAATATCTTTGCACCAGTTGATGCGATAGATATTACACTTGTTTGATGTTCTTCTTTTGTATTTTCTTGAAGCGGTGTAACTAAACTTCCAGCAAATAATCCTCGTACTAAACCATTTAATAGAAATACCCATATTGTAAATATGTTAGTATTAACTATCAATACACTCATCCATAAAATTGAAATAGCTATTATAGCAATAAATTTTACAGATGTTTTGATTTCTACTAGTTTTTCCGCTACTTTAGCACCTATTATTTGAAATATCTGTGTAAATATCCAGCCTAAGCTTATTATTTCAATAGGAACACCTACCATAATCATTAAAGGCGTAAAAATCCAAATTTGAGGATGAGTAATTTCACTTCCTATTACATAAGCTAAAAAATAATTTCGTACTTTTTTGTTTTTCAAAATTTCTTTAACATTAAAGTACATATCTTTAAGAATATTATTATGCTTTGTTTTAATTTTTTTAGCATTATCTTTTATAAAGAAAGCTACAATTCCACCAATAAAATATGGTAAAAAAGAAATTCCTACAGTTAACCTTAAACTATATTTTGCTATAAATCCTCCTATTAACATTACTGCAAACATAGCAATATATCTATATGTATATATTTTAGAATTTAATTTTTTAAATAATTTTCCAGATGCATCAATTTTATCAGCATTATACTTTATAAAAGCTTGATCAACGCCATTTGTCATTGACGTACATAGCCCAAGTAAACACTCAGCAAGTATTGCCATATACATATTTTTAGAAAATGCATAAAATATAAAAGTTAAGGCAACTCCAATATCTCCTATAATATTTAATAATTTTCTATTAAACCTATCAGCTAAATATCCCATAGGAATATCTAATAAAACTACAACTACTGTAAACATCATTTGGGTAAAACCTATATCAGTTTGATTCATTCCAATTGAGTTCCAAAATATACTTATAATTGGAACGGAAAAACCAGCACCTATTGATGTTAATATTGTTTCAATCATTATTAAGTTTAAATTTCTCTTGTAATTGTCTTTTTGCTTCATTTAGGTTCCTCCTTTTCAAACACAAAAAACTCATAAAAGAAATCTTTTAAGACTCCTTTTATGAGTTTAACCTCAAAGTGTACCAACTTTTGCAATTGGCTGCGTAGCTCACTTAGTTTTAAGCTTATACGCACTCTTAACATAATATAGATTATAACACAATTTTTATAGTTTTGCAAGGGGGTATGAAATTTTTCTTAAATCCTTTTAATTGCTGAAACTGATAATACTATGGCACAATATAGAAGCTTAGGATATATAAAATTAATTAACAAGAAACTTGATGAAAAATAGATTATGATTTTTATAATAAATATTATAAATGAATGGAACTTAAAAATAAAGTTCCATTCATGATTAGATATGACAGACAAATGTCATATTTATATGATATAATACTTGCAGGAGGAAAATATGAAAGTAAATAATAGATTATTTGAAATAGTGTATATACTGATGCAAAAGAAAAAAGTTACAGCAAAAGAACTAGCAGATAAATTTGAAGTATCTACAAGAACTATATATAGAGATATAGAAGTACTAAGTAGAGCAAATATACCAATTTATATGGCTAAAGGTAAAGATGGAGGGATAGGACTTTTAGAAGAGTATGTCCTAAATAAAACAATACTTTCTGAAGAAGAACAAAATCAAATTCTGTTTGCTTTGCAGGGAATGATACAAGTAAGAGGACAAGATGAAAAAGATATTTTAGAGAAGTTAAGTATATTATTTAATAAAAAAGTAAATGATTGGATCAAAATAGATTTATCTAACTGGAGTAAAAGCCATTCGCAAGAGAATAGATTTGATATTATTAAATCTGCAATTTTAAGCAAGAAACTAATTGAATTTATATATTATAATTCAAATGGGGAAGAAAGCAAAAGAATTGTTGAGCCATTGCAGATATGGTTTAAAGATAAATCATGGTATTTAATAAGTTATTGCAAACTAAAAGAAGATTACAGAATATTCAAAATTGCTAGAATAAAAGAAATTAAGATATTACAAGAACATTTTGAAAGAGAACTACCAAAAGAACAAAAAGAAGAAAAATGTAATTTTAAAAGTATATCACTTGAACTGGAAATAAGTAAACAAATGGCTTATAGAGTATATGATGAATTTGAAAATAGCGAAATATCTAAAAAAGAAAATGGAGACTTTATTGTAAAAGTAGAATATCCAGAGAATGAATGGGTATATGGATATATTTTATCTTTTGGAGAATATATAAAAGTCATAGCACCAAATAGAGTAAAAAGTATTATAAGAGATAAATTAGAAAAAACTTTAAAAAATTATTTATAATATGACATACAGTTGTCAAGTTAAATATTATATACTTCACATATAGGAGGTATAAATTATGAAATATGAAATTGTAGAATTAGAGGAAAAGGTTGCCCAAGGAATTAAAATAAGAACAACTAACAAAGATGGAAAGGCTGTGCAAGATATAGGAATAACTTGGCAGAAATTATTTGCAAATGGAACTTATGAGAAGATTCCCAATAAGGTAAATAGTAAAACAATAGGACTATATACAGAATATGAGGGAGATTATACAAAACCTTATACATTTATTGCAGGAGCAGAAGTTAGTAAGTCAGTACAAATGGGCGAAGAGCTAGAAAGTATTATTATTCCAAAAGGGAAGTATGCTAAATTTATAATAACAGGAGATGTACAAAATTCAGTAGGACAGGCTTGGCAAGAAATATGGAATATGGATTTGAAAAGAAAATATACTTGTGATTTTGAAGAATATCAAAATAATTCTGAAGATATGCAGAAACAAGAAATTCATATTTATATTGCATTAGAAGATTAATGGGAAAGGATAGAGAGACAAATGGCTTTTGATTATAAAAAAGAATATAAGGAATTTTATATGCCAAAGAATAAACCCAGCATTATAAAAATTCCTAAAATGAATTATATTGCAGTTAGAGGAAAAGGAAACCCTAATGATGAAAATAGTGAATATAAAGATTCCATAGGACTTTTGTATGCAATTGCTTTTACTATCAAAATGAGTTATAAAGGCACACATAAAATAGACGGCTATTTTGAATATGTTGTTCCACCGCTTGAAGGTTTTTGGTGGCAAGAAGGTAACAAAGATGGAATAGATTATAAGCAAAAAGATAAATTCAATTTTATTTCAATTATTAGACTACCAGACTTTGTAACAAAAAAAGATTTTGATTGGGCAGTTAATGAGGCAACAAACAAGAAAAAACAAGATTTTTCAAAAGTAGAGTTTTTAACCTATGATGAAGGAATGTGTGTTCAATGTATGCACATAGGCTCTTATGATGATGAGCCTAAAACTATTAGTCTAATGCACGAACATATGATAGAAAATGGATATGAACTAGATATTACTGATAATCGCTTTCATCACGAAATTTATTTAAGTGATCCAAGAAGATGTGATGTAAATAAATTAAAAACAGTTATAAGACATCCAGTAAGAAAAAGGAAATAGTTATGGAATTTATAGAAGCGAAGACGATACTTCAAAAAGCAGCACATGGTGAAGAATGGTTTGGAATCGACTATAATATGAATCTATATAAAGGTTGCTGCCATAAATGTATTTATTGTGATAGTAGAAGTAATTGTTATCAAGTAGAGGATTTCGATAGAGTTAGAGCCAAAAAAGATGAAATAGAAATATTAAATCAAGAACTAAAATCAAAAAGAAAAAAAGGAGTAATAGGAATAGGAGCAATGTCAGATACATATAATCCTTTTGAAAAACAATATGAAATAACAAGGAAAGCATTAGAATTGATTTCCTATTACAATTTTGGAGTATCAATCGAGACAAAAAGCAATTTAATAGTTAGAGATATAGACATATTTAAGGAAATAAACAAAAAAGCAGATGTAATACTTAAATTTACAATTACATCAGCAGATGATAATTTGTCAAAAAAAATAGAACCAGGAGTATGTGTTTCTTCAGAAAGACTAAAAGCAATGAAACAATTATCAAAAGAAGGATTATTTGTTGGAACATTATTAACACCAATTATCCCATTTATAACAGATTCAGAGGAGAATATTAGAAATGTAATAAAATTATCTTATGAAAATGGAGCAAAATTTGTGTTTTCAATGGGAGGAGTTACTTTAAGGGAAAATCAGAGAGAATACTTTTTTGAGCAATTAGATAAAACTTTTCCTAAACTAAAAGAAAAGTATATTAGAACTTATGGAAATAACTATTTTTGCTATCCATTAAATACAAACTTGGGAAAAATATTTAAAGAAGAATGTGAGAAATATGAACTACTTTATAAAATGGATGATATAGTAAAAGCATATAAAAAAGAAATTAAACAAGAAGAGCAATTAGCCTTTATATAGGGATAGGGAAAGATTTGGGACGCGTCCAAATCTTTCCTCTTTTCAAATTTTAAGTTTTTTCCATTATTTTCTCGAATTCTGTCAATAATTTTAGCTTGAAAAAATATGGTTTACATATTATAATACTAATATAATTTAATTCAAAAAGGAGACAGCTTATGCCAAGAAAAGCAAGAAATATTAACAAGAATGGATTTTTTCATATTATGGTTCAAGGAATTAATAAAGAATATATCTTTAATGAAAATCACCAAAAAAATGAATATATAAAATTAATGCAAAAGTATAATGAAAAGAAAAAAGTAAAAATAATATCATATTGTATGATGGACAATCATTCTCATATGATATTACATTGTAATGATATAAATGAAATATCGCAATATATGAAAAGACTAAATGGAGGATATAGTATATATTATAATAAAACAAATAAAAGAGTTGGATTTGTCTATCGAAATAGATTTCAAAGTCAATATATTACAGACATAAATTATCTTAAAAAATGTATAAACTATATTCACATGAATCCAGTAAAAGCAAATATAGTAAAAGATGTGAGTGAATATAAATATTCTAGTTATAATCAATTTACTAATAAAGAAAAAAACAAAATAATAGATGTAGAAACAATAAAAGATATATTTCAAACTGATAATTATGTAGAAGAA
>CATLDI010000001.1 GCA_949902805.1 uncultured Clostridiaceae bacterium | reverse complement strand
TATGGAATTATATAACAAGAGCAAATTCAATAACAGTATCAAAAGCAATGATAAATTACGAAAAAACAGGAGTGCATTCTACACTAATAAGTGGAGCAGCATGGGATACAACCTTACAATGGATAACAAATACAACAGATGAAACTTATGCCGAAGATTCAAATAGTAAAGGAAATTATTCTGGAAAAATAGCAGTAACAAGCTCAAATTTGAATACATCATATGCAAAGAATAATATATATGATATGGCTGGAAATGTATGGGAATGGACAACAGAGAATTGCACGATCAATGGCAATAGCAACTGGGTATATCGAGGTCGGCGATTACAGCTATAGTGGTTCAGATTATCCAGCAGCTTACCGTAGCAGCACTAACTCCTATACGGGCGTCACTGTTGCGTTCCGCCCTGTGCTTTATAAGTAACGCTGAATGCTAATAGCAATAAATATTAACATATAGTATATACGAATGAAGTAAAAACCTAGAACATACAATAAAAGAACTTAACGAACGAAGTACGTTAAGTAGGCAATTTTGTTCATTATGTGAACAAAATTGTCATTTTTTTATCACTTCTAAATTTCGAACTCAATAAATCAAAAAACTTAACTGTAACAAATATTATTCAAAAATTTAAAAATTTCGTCAAAAAATGTTTACTTTTATCGAAAAGTTGTATACAATAAAACTATTAAAATACAAAAGAAAATAAAAGCTGAAAGGAGCTATAAAAAACATGAAAATATTAATGCTAACTTGGGAGTACCCACCAAGAATAGTAGGAGGAATTGCAAGAGTTGTACACGACTTATCAAAAAGACTAATTAAAGATGGCCATGAAGTTACAGTTGTAACATACAGAGATGGTGAAACACCATACTATGAAGATGATAAAGGTGTAAAAGTATATAGGGTAGATAACTATATGATAAAATCAAACAATTTTATAGAATGGATTATGCAATTAAACTTCAATTTAGTTGCAAAAGCATCAGAATTAATAGCAAATGGAGAAAAATTTGATGTAATACATGCACACGATTGGTTAGTTGCAAACGCAGCAAAAACACTAAAACATTCATATAACATACCATTAGTTTCTACAATACATGCAACTGAAAGTGGAAGAAATTCAGGAATACATGATGAAACACAAAGATATATAAATGATACAGAATGGATGTTAACATATGAATCTACTGAAGTTATAGTAAATAGTAATTTTATGAAAGGACATGTTCAAGGTTTATTTGGTCTACCATTTGATAAAATTAATGTAATACCAAATGGAATAAATGTAACAACATTCAATAATGTGGATAGAGATTATGAATTTAGAAGACAATACGCATTGGATAATGAAAAAATTATTCTTTATATGGGTAGACTAGTTTATGAAAAAGGAATACAACACCTAATTTCTGCTATGCCTAAAATATTAAATGGATATCATGACGCAAAACTTATAATAGCTGGAAAAGGCGGAATGATGGATGAACTAAAAAGAGAGGCAGAAGCATTAGGAATAGGAAACAAAGTATATTTTACAGGATATTTAAATTCAAAACAAGTACAAAAAATGTATAAATGTAGTGATATTGCAGTATTCCCAAGTACATACGAACCATTTGGAATAGTAGCACTAGAAGCAATGCTAGCAGGAGTTCCAACAGTAGTTTCAGATGTAGGAGGTCTAAATGAAATAGTAGAACATGGAGTAAACGGAATGAAAAGCTATGCTGGAAATCCAAATTCAATAGCAGATTCAATACTTACATTACTATATGACCATTCACTAGCAAGTAAAGTTTCAAAAAATGCAAAAGCAAAAGTGAAACAAGAATATAATTGGAACAAAATAGCACAAGACACACATTTCACATATCAAAAAGCAATATGCCAAACAATGGCAGAAAAACAAGCAAAGCAACTAGCACAAGAAAAAGCCAAGAAAACAAAAAAAGCAAAAAATTCAGACAAAGAAATAAATAACTTATTAGAATTTAAAGCAAGACACGCATACGCATAGATATATAGTGAATAATACTGATGTAGGGTGATTACCAATCACGTGCTCTTCGAAGAAATTACCAAAGAAAAAAGTAAAATAGCAGATATTAAAAGAAAGGATTAAAAATTATGAACGTATATGACACTGCCAATAAATTAGCAAGTGAAATAAAAGCTTCAGAAGAATATAAGCAATATAAAAAGGCAAAAGAAAATATAAACAATAATCCAGAATTAAAGCAAAAAATAGAAGAATTTGAAAAATTAAGATACGATGTACAAGTACTAGCTATTCAAGGAAAAGAAGCAGGAGAAGAGAAAAATAAAAAACTTCAAGAAATGTACACAATATTAATAGAAGAAAAACAAATAAAAGAATACTTCGATTTAGAAGTGAAATTCAATATAATGATAGCAGATGTAAATAAAATAATAGCAGAGTCAGTACAAGATGTACTATAAATGTCGAAAAAAGTCACAAAAAGCAATTTTGTGACTTTTTCTTATTAAATAGGAAAAATTGTCCACGAGGTAAAGCCACTTTTGTTCTATCATAGGAAAGTAGTATATTTTAAGTTATAGAGTAGCGTGAAGTAAGTAATATATTTTATTTTTGTAATGAAGACTTAGGCAGCCCTTTGAGGAGGGAGAATACCCCTTGTCTTGGAGGGCAGAATGGAAAAAATAAAATATATTACTTACTGGAAGTGAACTATTTTAAAATAGTAAAACAAAAAAAGGAGGAATAATATGGAATACATATTAATTATAATAGGATGTTTAATCACAATAGTAACACTATATTTTGCATTAGGAGTTAATATAAGAAAAATAAAAGAAACAGCCAAAAATGAAGAGCTTAATGAAATAGCAAATAGATTTCCAGAAAATGAAGAAATATGTAAAAGCATTTTGAAAATGCTAAAAAATGACAAAGTAAAAGTAAAACAAAATGAAGAAAAAGAAAACAAAACAAGTTTATATATTGCTATTTCAAATACTATATTTATTGCAAATATAAAAGATACATATACAAGAATTCAAACAATGGCACACGAATGTATACATTCTACTCAAAATAGAAAAACGCTACTTTTTAATTTTTATTATTCTAATATTTATTTATTATATTTTGCCATTTCAGTAATACTTACAATATTTAAAGTTTTCACAAATTATAATCTACAAATAATAATTTTATTATTAATGAGTACAATATACTATGTAATTAGAGCATACCTAGAAACAGATGCAATGACAAAAGCAAGATACGTAGCCAATGATTATATGAAAAACTTTATAAAAGAAAACGAAGTAGCTACAAATGAGGAGATAGAGAAAATTACAGAAGAATACGATAAAATGAATAGAATAGGCATTCCTACATATAATTTTATACTAGCTTTAAATTGTATAGTAAAGGTTGTGCTTTATGTATTAATAGTAATTATTAAATTAATTTTTGAATAAAAAACTTTTTATATTATGAAAAATTACAAGAAAAATTCTAAAAAATATTGACATAATTTCTGGGGATTTGTATAATAAGAATAACAAAAATATTATTAAAAGAGGTGTACTGCTACCAAAAGTGCAGAGTTTTAAAAGATAAAATAGGGGCTAACAAAAAAATGTTGGCTCCTATTTTTGTAATATGCCGATAAAAGAAAGATGCTGTAATTTTAAGTTTTTAGAGAGTATATGTATAAAATATAATAAAAATGACTGCAATTCAAGTATTGTAAAATAAACATAAATTTGACAAAAA
Organism: uncultured Clostridiaceae bacterium; assembly: GCA_949902805.1. Lineage (GTDB taxonomy): Bacteria > Bacillota > Clostridia > TANB77 > CAG-508 > UMGS1663. Next base: position 65,125 of record CATLDI010000001.1, on the reverse strand, counting down.
ATATTGATAAATATATTTCACATTGATATAATAAAATAAATTAAAAAGGAAGGAAGAAATTAAAATGGGATTAACAATAAAGAATGTAAGCAAAAGCTATGGTGACAAAAAAGTAGTTGATAATATAAACCTAGAAATTAATAAACCTGGTGTATATGGCTTACTTGGAACAAATGGCGCAGGTAAAACTACTACAATACGTATGCTTTTAGGAATATTAAAAAAAGATTCAGGAGAAATTACTTGGAATGGTAAAGAAGTAGAAAGGAAACACGTAAATTTTGGATATTTACCAGAAGAAAGAGGAGTATATCCAAAAGTAAATGTATATACACAACTTATGTATTTTGCAAAATTAAAAGGAATGAAAGAAGAAAAAGCAGATGAATCAATAAAATATTGGATGAAAAGGCTAGAAGTAGAAGAATATATGAACATGACAGCAGAAAAACTATCTAAAGGAAATCAACAAAAAATACAATTCATAACAGCAGTAGTACACGACCCAGAACTTATAGTACTAGATGAGCCATTTTCAGGCTTGGACCCAGTAAATACTGAAATAATTAGGAATGTAATATTAGAGCTAATAAAAAAAGGAAAATACATAATAATGTCAGCACATCAAATGAGTGTAGTAGAAGAATTCTGCACAGATATATTAATACTAAATAAAGGTAAAACTGTATTACAAGGAAACTTAAAACAAATAAAAGAAAGCTACAAAGCAAACAAACTATATATATCTACTAAACAAGATATAAAACAATATGTAAAAGAACAAAATTTGAATATATACTTGGAAAAAGATAATGAATATGAAATAGATATAAAAGAAGAAGAGCAAGGTTATAAACTATTTAATGAACTAGCCAAAAACAATGTACAAGTTGAAAAATTTGAAATTAAAAAACCAAGTTTACACGACATATTCATAGAAAAGGTGGGTGAGTAGTATGAAAGATTTATTTTTAGTAGCAAGTTTTACATTTAAAGATTTAGTAAAAAGAAAATCATTTATAATATCAAATATAATTATTCTACTTATTATAGTATTAGGTTTTAACGTACCAGGAATTATAAAAAACATATCAAGTGAGGACGAAAACTTTGGAAAAGATAAAATTACAATAGTAGATAATGAGAACATATATGAAGGAAGCTTAGAAGCCTTAGCAAATCAAGATTTAGGCTATCAAATAGAGGTTTCAAAAGAACAAATAAGTTTAGAAGAATTAAAAGAAAAAATAAAGAATGGAGATATGGAAGAAGCATTATATATTGAAACAAAAGAAGGAATAATAAATATTCAATATATAATAGAATCAGAATCATTAGGAACCTATGTGCCACAAGAACTAATTATGATATTACAATCTACATATCAAAATTTACAAATATCAAAATTAGGAGTAACAAATGAACAATTAGCAGTTATAAATATTCCGTTTAATAGTGAGTTAGTACAAGTAGAAGAGAGTAAAACAGGAAATAACATTCTACCAATGATGTTACTTTCAATAGTACTATTCTATGCAATATACTTCTTTGCATATCAAGTATCAAGTTCAATAACAACAGAAAAAACATCAAAAATAATAGAAACACTAGTAACATCAACATCACCAAAAACAATAGTAATAGGAAAAACAATAGGTATAGGTTTAGCAGGAGTGCTTCAAACAATAGTAACAGTGTTAGTAGCATTAATTAGTGCAAAACTATTTTTAGATAGTGAATTAATAGACGTGATACTAAGTTCTATAAACTTAACTGGTACAGTAGCCTTAGTAACAATAGTATACTATATATTAGGATACTCACTATTTGCATTACTATATTCACTAACAGGTTCAACAGTAGCAAAACCAGAAGACGTACAATCAGCAAATGGACCAGTAGCAATACTTGCAGTAATAGGTTTCTACTTATCATACTTTACAATGATGAACCCAGCAAGTAGCCTAAACAAAATAGCAGCACTAATACCAATATCATCACCATTCTGCATGCCATTCAGGGTAATGATGGGGCTAGCAACAACAAGTGAAATACTAATATCATTAGCAATACTACTAATAACAATACTACTAGTAGCAAAAATATCAATAAAAATATACTCTTCAGCAATATTAAATTATGGAAGCAAAATAAACTTAAAGGATATGTTTAGAATGTATAAAAATAAGAATGATTAACAAAAAATTGAAATCTTACAATTTATACTAAAAAATATCAGATATTGTAAGGGCTTAATCGGTAAGGAATATCTAAAAGAATTTACCGAATTAGGTCCTTTTTTGTTGAATTACTATTGAAATTAAAAAAACAATATGTTATACTTATTAACATAAGTAATATGTAACTATACAACTAATAATTTAGGAGGTATTAGGTATAAAAAAATTGGAAAAGTTATTAGACAAATTAGGAAAAAAATTGGTGTAGTGGATATGCGGCAAGATCAAATTATACAACTATTAACACTCGTAGTGCTAATGTGCTTTTTTGAGGGAGTAGGTATTTGGGTAGCAATAGTTATACAGAATTATCTTTTATTATCTACATTTACATTTGTATGGGTATGGGTGATAACAGAATGCTATATTAATAAAATATTTCTTAAAAAACTAGATAATTATTTATTAGAAACGCCTAAGGCAACCACGTTAATATTTTGGATAATTTATATAATTCTTATGATATTATCATTGAACTATTTTGTAGGTGTTATACTTTCAACAATATTGGCATTTATGATTGGAGATTTTAGAAAGAATAAAGGAAAGAATAATTAATAACAAAAACAGGATTTTTATTTAAATCCTGTTTTGCATATCTTATAAATCTTTACTAACTCTAGCAAATTTTTTTAATTTTTCTTGTACTAAATAATTTATTGTTCCAGCAGGGAATTTTCCATTTGTGTCTTTTTTACCAGCAGGCACACCTGTTAGTATTTCAATTCCTTCGTCAATACTTGAAATTGCATAAACGTGAAAGTTTCCTTTTTTAACGTCTTCTATAATTTCATCAGATAAATTTAAGTTTGCAACATTTTGCACTGGAATTATAACTCCATGTGAGCCATCAAGTCCACGCATTTTACATACTTGGTAAAAACCTTCTATTTTATCATTTACTCCACCGATTGGTTGTATTTCACCCTTTTGGTTTACAGAGCCAGTTACAGCTAAGCTTTGGTTAATTGGTATTCCAGATAAACTAGAAAGTATAGCATATAATTCTGTACTAGAAGCACTATCGCCATCAACACCATTATACAACTGTTCAAAACATATACTTGCTGTAAGAGATAGGGGAACATCTTGTGCAAACATTTGCCCTAAATAACCAGTAAGTATTAGTACACCTTTAGAATGAGAAGAGCCAGAAAGTTCAACTTCTCTTTCAATATTAACTACACCAGTTTTGCCAGAATATGTGTTAGCAGTAATTTTAACAGGTTTTCCGAAAGTATAGTCTCCAATAGTCATGACAGTTAAACCATTAATTTGACCCTCATATGCTCCTTTTGTATCTATTAAAAGAGTGTTTTGTTCAATCATTTCCATATATTTTGAATCATACTTTTTAACTCTTTCAGCACGTTCTTTTAATGCAGTATCAACATACTCACTAGTTACAATTTTCTTTCTATCCATTTGAGCCCAAGTAGCGGCTTCACCAACAATTTGTGCTATTTCAGTAAACCTTGTTGAAATTTTATCTCTATCATCAGCAAGCTTAGAAGCATATTCAACCATTTTTGCAACAGCAGTTCTATCTAAGTGAGGAAGTTCTTCTTGCTCACAGAAACCATGTATAAAACGTGCAAGTTTATTTATATTTTCTGTAGTTATAGGAGCATTTTCCTCAAATTCAACTTTTATTTTAAATAGTTTTCTAAAATCACTATCCATAGCTAAAAGTGATTGATAAATTTGGTCATTTCCTACAATAAGAACTTTTAAATCTAATGGAATAGGCTCAGGCTTTAAAGAAATCATAACCATTGAAGAACGTTGGTCTACTGTATTTTCAATAGAAATTTCTTTAATACGAAGAGCTTTTTTCAAAGCTTCATAACAAATTCCATTTGCTAATAAATCTTTTGCTTGGAATAAAATATATCCACCATTTGCAATATGAAGAAGACCCGGTTTTAACATTGTGTAATCAGTTTTTAGTGAACCATAATAATTTTCATATTCTAATTTACCAAATATATTGTGGTAAGAATAGTTAGAATCCATAATAACTGGAGCACCTTCAGAATTACTGTTATCTACAAATAAGTTAACTCTATAATTTAACCAAGGCTTTGGTGGCTCTTTAACTGGACCACCTTGTTGTGGCTGATTAGAAGTAGTATCTTCTCCTACAAAAATAGAAATATTTTTTAAAATATCTTGTTTAATATCTGTAAGGAATTTATTTATTTTTTTATTTCTTTTATATTTGTTTTTTATATAATTTATATGTGAATTAACAGTAAGTAGGGCAATGTTAGATTGCCATTCCTCAATTTTCTTATCAGAGGCTCTTTCAATTTCTTTTATTTTTCCAATAGCCTCCATAATTTGCCCTTGAACAATTACAGATTTTTCTTCATATTGTTTCTTTATTTCATCATCTAGTTTATCAAATTCTTCTTCTTCAATAGTTTCACCATTAACAATAGGCATCATATAAATACCATTTTGAGCAGATTTAACTTGAAAATCATATTTAGCAGATTCTTCATTTAACTTATCTAATAAACTTGAACGTTTTTCTTCAAATTCTTGCTTAATTAAAGCTTTTTCTTTTTCAAAATCATCATTATTAAAAGTATTCTTAATATCCCTGCGAATATCTTTAATAAATAAATCCATAGTTTCTTTAAATTCTTTACCTTGACCCGCTGTAAGTGAAACTGCAATAGGTTCATTAGGGTTATCAAAGTTATAAATATAACACCAATCAGAAGGAACTTTTTTCTTTTTAGAAATTTTATCTAAATAGTTCTTAGCATACATAGTTTTTCCAACACCACTAGGGCCTTCTAAATAAATATTATATCCTTTAACATCAACATTAACACCAAACTCTAAAGCCTTAATACCTCTATCTTGTCCAATACCAGTATTAATACCTTCTAATTCAGAAGTGTCTTCAAACCTAAATACATTTGGATTACATATTCTTTTTAAATCTTTATAAGATAATTCATTTTTTTTCATTTGTTTTTTCTCCTTTCGAAATGATGTTGGAAGTTAGAAATCGGATTTCTAGCCTAACATCTAAATCTATTTATTATTCTTTAAAAATATATTTATTTTAAAACTTTTTTTAAAAAGTAATCAATTGTTCCTGGAGGACAATCTTCAATTTGGGCAAATACAGAATATCCCATTTTTTTATAAAAACCTCTTGCTTGAAAATCCCAGGTTTCCATTCGCACACCAACTAAATTTTCTTGCTTAGAGAATTCTTCCACTTCTTTTATTAACATTGTTCCAATATCTTGCCCTCTATATTTTTCATCTACCCATAACAAATCTAAAAAGTACCAATTATATTCTACAAATCCAATTGCTCCTCCAATTAGAATATCATCATCAAAAACTAAAAAATTATTATTTTTATCATAATTTTTTATACTATTATCAGTATTAGTTTTTAACCATTCACATTTAGTTCTATTATATTGGTGCAAATTAGAATCGATTATATTTTTCATTTTTATATTATTATCATTTCTAATACTTATCATAGATGTTACTCCTTTTATTTACAACTAAAATTACAGATTCAATGTCATTAAGATTGCACTATCTACACCATCATAATATTTTTTCCTTAGACCAACCTGCTTAAAATTAAATTGTTCATATAAATGAATAGCAGGTTTATTATTTTCATTTACTTCTAATGTAATGCTGGTGCATCCTTCTTCTTTGGCAATATTAATTAATTCATTCAAAATAAATTTTGCAAACCCCATATTTCTTTTATCTTTTCTAGTTACAATATTCATAACATCAGCAACATCTAAAACTATTTTAATTCCACCATAACAAACAATTTCGTCATTATAGCGAGCAACTAAATAACTAGAATTATTATTTACAAGTTCTTCCTTAAATATTTCATAATTCCAAAAATTATCGAAATTCTCAGCTAAATTTTCTCTAATTTCATCCAAATCAGAAACATGCATGGTATGAATTACCATTTTAGTCAAATCAATCATATCATTATCTCCTATTTATAGGTTGCATCATATATTGTAGGGGGCGTAGCCTTCGGCGCCCAGTGGCGTTAGGGCATCTTTAATATAATAAAATATATTATACTAATCACCCCTACATTGTTTTTTAGCCTATTTTTCTCCTTCTAAAGCACGTTCAGCTTGAGATTTTCTTAAATATAGGGGAGAAAGAGAATTAGAATCTCCATAAATTCCTTTATTATATTTATTAAAACCAGCTATACCAATACTAATTGAAGTTTGTTTATTAAGTTCATCTTCTACAAATAATGAATTAGAAAATTTTTCCACAATTAAATCTTTATGATAAACAGCACCATCCCCAACAAATAGAATAGGAGATGAATAGTATTTTCCTAAAATATCTAATACTTCATTAATATTTTTAGCACATAAATCCTCCAACTGTATAAATTTATGGTCTTCATTTTTGAAAATACCACAATATACATTATCATTCTTAGCATCAATTAAAGAACATACAATATTTTCATTATTTAAAAGCTTAGAATTTAAAGTATTATAAGCTAACCCTTCTAAAGAACTAACAGCTGTAACTGGCACATTTGTAACATCACAAAAAGCCTTAACAGTAGAAACACCAATACGAACACCTGTAAAAGAACCAGGTCCAACACTGCAAGCAAATAAGTCAAAGTCAGTAAGTTTCATATTTTGCTCTTTTAAAATATCATCTATCATAGGCATTAACTTTTGTGAATGTGTAAGGCTATCATCAATGTTTTCTTCTATAATCACATTACAATCTTCTAAAATAGAAACAGAACATATTTTAGAAGAAGTGTCTATACTCAAAATTTTCAAAATAAATCCCTCTTTTCTTACCATATTCTACATTAATATACAAAATTTGTAAACGCTTTTCCATAAAGAAAAAATTACATTAATATTACACAAATATTATTTTTATATTACATAAATAAAATTCGTTGAAAATATAGGAAGAATATGGTATTTTTATATAGTATCAAAAGGAGAAAGAATATGAGTATAGAAAATATAAACCAAGAGTACTTAAATACGCTTTCGCTAAAAGAAAAAGCAGAACTAAAGACAAGGTTAGAGAGTAATTTAAGAATACAAAAAATGTTATATAATTATGAAAAAAGTAAAAATACAGAAGATAAAGAAAGATAAGCTATGGGGGCAATCTAAATGGATAAAAATAACACAAAAGAACTTACAGTAGTAAGCTCAAGTATAATAGATAGAATTAAAAATATTTTTAAAAAGCTATTTTTAAAAAAGGAAATTGAAGTAGTAGAGGCAGAAGAAAAACAAAAAGAAAATACCTTTATTAATAGTATAAAAATAGAAGAAAGTGACGAAGAAAAAAGACTATTAAAACTTCAATCATTAATAGCAGAAGAAGTGATAACTGAAGAAGAACTACCAACAGAAGATGTAAAAGCTCTTCATGAGCTATATGACAAACAAATTTTAGATTTAAAAAAATCAATAGATGAATATAGAGAAAAGATATTAAAACTTAGAATGAATATAAGTGAATAAAAATTAAATATAGCAAAACAACCGACAGAAAAATCGGTTGTTTTGTCTTAATATTTCCAATATATGTCAATAAAATTTTAGCAAATTATTAAAATTTATATAAAAATCATTTAACATTTAAAATGTTAGATTTTCTCAATATGTAATTCTCTATAATCAGGGTTATCATCACTCTTCTTAAAAGTAATTTTTGTATAATGCTTAGGTAAAATGCTTTCAATAATCTCGCCCCATTCAATAAGGCAAATACCATTTTCAAAATATTCTTCTCCACCAATAGCATAAAACTCATCTACATCATCTAAACGGTAAACATCGAAATGATAAATATTAATATTCTCAGTATGGTGTTCATTAACAACAGTAAAGGTAGGACTAGAAATTTCATTACCAACACCAAAGAACTCAAGAACGCCCTGAGTAAACTTAGTTTTACCGAGAACCAAGCTCGCCACTTAAAACAATAATATCACCGCTTTTTTAAATCCTTAGCAAAATCTTTTGCAAAATTTATTGTATCTTGTTCACTTTTTGAAATAAATGTATCCATATAAAAACTCCTAAAATAATAATAAATACATTATAACAAAAAAATAAAAAAAGTAAAGTAGTAAATTTAGTAACAATTAATTTACAAAAAACTATTGCAATTTAATTTATATTAATATATATTATAGAAAGAATTTATACATAAATTGAACTTTACAATCACATTACTTTTAATATTAAAAAAATAATTTATAATAAATAAATTAATAAAGGCTAAAATAATAAAAAGAAATAATGGAGAAAATATATGAACACTAGAGAAAAAAATAAAAAGAAAACAAAAGACACAAGTAACTTTAAATCTGTGAAAGCAATAACTTTAATATCACTAGTAATAACAATAATAGTGCTAATAATACTAGCAAGTGTAGCAATTTACTTAAGCTTAAACAACAATGGAATATTTATAAAAGCAAAAGAGGCGAAAGAAGTAACAAATAAACAAGAAGCAACAGATATAATAAACTTAAAAATAACAACAGCCCAAATGAACAAATATGCCGAAAAACAAGAAATGCCAACACTACAAGAATTAGCAGATGTGCTATATGAAGACGATGAAATTCAATATATAGTATTAGAAAGTAAAGTAGCAGATAAAGAAAAAGTAACAGTAGGAGACAAAACATCAATATATACAAAACTAAACAACTATCCATATGAATTTGAAATAAACTCATCACTACAATTAGCAAGTATAGATGGAATAAAAGTTGCAACTGATACAACATCTTCATCAGGAAAATGGAAAAAATATATGATGAATGAAAATGGTTATGTTATAGGAACAGAAAAAATAACATTGCCAGATAAATATGAAGAACTACACATAAAAGTATCATTTGATAGCTTAGCATATAACTATAATATACTTTATGAAGAATTAACAGATAATTATCAACTATATTATGAAGGATTTGGGTATTTAAGTAACTCAAATTATGCATATATAATGATTTGCAAAAAAGATTTTTACTTAAATGGAGCACAATCAGGTAGTTCAAATAAATATAGTGGTGCTAAAATAGAAGTATGGTATAAATAAAAAACAATTAGAATTTAAAAGAATAGGTTAGATGAAATAGTAGAAATAAAGTTAGAAAACAAAAGTTGAAGTAATTAGAAATAGGTCTATAAGTAGGCCTATTTTTTACGAAAAATTCACATTTATTTCATTGACATTTAAAAATATCTAAAATATAATAAAAAGATGGAAATTTTAGGTTGTCAATAGGGACGGAGCTTTTTGACACTTTTTTTGTCAAAAGGGACATACGTTTCTATAATGAAAGAATTGGGACGTGTCCAAAACTTTCACAAAAATTAAAGTTAAAATCAAAAAATAAATCTAAAAATTTATGAAAGTTTTGGACACGTCCCAATTCTTTCACTTTAACAGAAAGGAAAATATAAAATGTTTAAAATATTAAGAAACTTAAAAAAATCAGCACTATCAGTTGTAATAATTGTATTACTTTTATGTGTTCAAGCATGGGCAGATTTAACTCTTCCAGACTACACCTCTAAAATAGTTAATGTAGGTATACAACAAGGAGGAATTGCAAGTTCTGCACCAGATGTAATTCGTAAAAGTCAAATGAATAATCTTCTAATTTTTACAAAAGAGGATGAAAATATTTTAAGTAAATATACATTAATTTCAAAGAATTCTTTAGAAGAAAAAGAATTTAATAAATATGTAAAAAAATATCCAGTTTTGGAAAGCGAAGATTTATACATAATAAATGAATTAAGTAAAGACGAACTAAATGAGTTAGGAACATTAATGGCAAAACCACTTATGATTCTTTCAAATGTAACAAATGAGCAAACTGCTGAAAAGATAAAACAGCAGTTAATAAATAGTATGCAAGGAATGCAAGAGTATGATGAACAAACTATGCCAGAAGGAATGCCAATAGAAATAATAAATAAACAAAATGAAGCTATAAGTAATTTGCCAATTCCACCAGCAATAATGAACCAAATGAGCCTATTAGAATTATTAGGTGCAATGCCACAAGAACAGTTTGACGTTATGTTCCAAAAGATAGAAGAAAGCCTGAATGGAATGAATGACTCAATTTTAGCACAAGCAGCAATAGGTAGCGTAAAAGAAGAATACAAAGCTGTAGGAATGAATACAGATAAAATTCAAAATAATTATATTTTTATGTCAGGTCTTCAAATGCTAGGAATTGCATTAATTAGTATGATATCAGCAATTGTAATTATGCTATTATCTTCTAGAGTAGCGGCTAATTTAGGAAGAACTTTAAGAGATAAAGTATTCAAAAAAGTAATGAATTTCTCAACAAAAGAATTTAGGGAATTGGGTGCAGCGTCATTAATAACAAGAAGTACAAACGATATTCAACAAATACAAGGCCTAATTTCTATGCTATTTAGAGTAGTTGTATATGCACCAATTATAGGAATAGGTGGATTTTTAAGGGTACTTGCTAATAGTGATACTTCTATGGCATGGATTATAGGTTTTGCTATTTTGTGTGTTATTGCAATAGTATTAGTGTTATTTATAGTAGCAATGCCAAAATTTAAAGTATTACAAAACTTAGTAGATAAACTAAACCTAGTATCAAGAGAAATATTAACGGGTCTTCCAGTAATAAAAGCATTTAACACAAGTAAAAGAGAAGAAGAGCGTTTTGATAGCTCTAACAAAGACCTAATGAAAGCAAACATATTTGTAAACCGATCCATGAGTATAATGATGCCAGCGTTAATGTTTGTAATGAATTCTATAATGCTACTTATAATATGGGTAGGAGGTCATAAGGTTGACGAAGGTATAATGCAAGTTGGAGACATGATGGCATTTATACAATATACAATGCAAATAGTAATGAGCTTCTTAATGATTTCAATGATATCAATTATGCTACCACGTGCAGCAGTATCAGCAAACCGTATAAATGAAGTATTAGAAAAACACTTAAGCATAGCCAATAAAGAAAAAATAAAAAGATTTAAAGAAGATAAAAAAGGTTTAGTAGAGTTTAAAAATGTATGTTTCAGATATCCAGATGCAGATGAAGAAATGCTAACAGATATAAACTTTACAGCAAAACCAGGTGAAACAACAGCAATAATAGGAAGTACAGGAAGCGGAAAATCAACAATAGTAAACTTACTACCACGTTTTTATGATGTAACAAGAGGAGAACTTTTAATAGATGGCACAAACATAAAGGATGTGGAGGTAAAAGAATTAAGGAAAAAAATAGGATTTGTACCACAAAAAGGAATACTATTTTCAGGAACAATAAAATCAAACATAAAATATGGAAATCCTGAAATGAGTGATGAGAATATGATAAAAGCTGCTAAAATAGCACAAGCAGAAGAATTCATTTTAGCAAAAGAAGAAAAATACGATTCTCCTATTGCACAAGGAGGAAATAATGTATCAGGAGGTCAAAAACAACGTTTATCAATAGCAAGAGCAATTGCAATATCACCAGAAATATTAGTATTTGACGATAGTTTTTCAGCATTAGACTTAAAAACAGACAAGGCACTAAGGGAAGCCTTAGCAAAAGAAGTAAAAGGAAAAACAGTAATAATAGTAGCACAGCGTATTAGTACAATAATGAATGCAGAGCAAATAGTAGTACTAGAAGAAGGAAAAGTAGTAGGAAAAGGAACACATGAAGAACTAATGAAAACGTGTGAAACATATAAACAAATAGCAATTTCACAACTATCAGAAGAAGAGCTAAATGGAAACAACAGTAAGGAGGTGGACTAAGTATGCCAGGACCAATGGGTGGACCTCGGAAGGGGACCAGCAGGAAAAACAGTAGAAAAAGCAAAAGATTTTAAAGGAACTACAAAAAAATTAATAAAAGATTATTTATCAAAATATAAAATACCAGTAGCAGTTGTAATAATATTTGCAATAGGAAGTACAATATTTTCAATAGTAGGACCAAAAATATTAGGAAATGCAACAACAGAAATATTTAATGGTTTAGTAAGCAAATTATCAGGAGGAGAAGGAATAAACTTTGGTAAAATAGGGGCAATACTTTTAAGTCTGCTTACCCTATACCTAATAAGTGCGTTATTCTCACTAGTACAAGGTTTTACAATGACAGGAGTATCACAAAAATTAACTTATAACTTACGTAATGACCTAGCTAAAAAAATAAACAAATTACCAATGAGTTACTTTGACAAAAAAAAAAAAGGAGAAGTTCTATCAATTGTTACAAACGATATAGACACAGTTTCGCAAAACTTAAACCAAAGTATTACACAAATAATAACAGCAGTATGTACATTAATAGGAATATTAATAATGATGTTATCAATAAGTGTAGAAATGACACTTATATCATTACTAATATTACCAGTTACAGTAGTACTAGTAAAAATAATAGTAGGAAAATCACAAAAATACTTTAAAAAACAACAAGACTACTTAGGCCACGTAAATGGTCAAGTAGAAGAAGTATATGGTGGTCACACAATAGTAAAAGCCTTTGGAGGAGAAGAAAAAGCCTTAGAAGAATTTAGAAAAGCAAATAATGAATTATACACTTCAGCATGGAAATCTCAATTTCTATCAGGCCTAATCCACCCAATAATGAACTTTATAGGAAACGTAGGATATGTAGCGGTTGCCATATTAGGTGGATACTTAGCAGTACAAGGAAAAATTACAGTAGGAAACATACAATCATTTATACAATATAACAAACAATTCACACAGCCAATAAACCAAATAGCACAAGTTTCAAGTATGTTACAAGCAATGGTAGCAGCAGCAGAAAGAGTATTTGAATTTTTAGAACAGCCAGAAGAAGCAAAAGATGTAGAAAGCCCAAAATCTATAAAAGGATTAAAAGGAAATGTAACCTTTGACCACGTACAGTTTGGCTATGATGAAGACAAAATAATAATAAACGATTTTAGCGCTAAAATTAAAGACGGACAAAAAATAGCAATAGTAGGGCCAACAGGAGCAGGAAAAACCACAATAGTAAAACTATTAATGCGTTTTTACGATGTAAACAAAGGTGCAATATTAGTAGATGGAATAAATATAAAAGACTTTAAACGAGAAGACCTAAGAAAAATGTTTGGAATGGTACTTCAAGACACCTGGCTATTTGGAGGAAGCATAAAAGAAAATATACGTTACAGCAAGCCAGATGCGACAGATACAGAAGTAATAGAAGCAGCAAAAGCAGCACACGTACACCACTTCATAAAAACACTACCACAAGCATATGACATGATACTAGACGAAGAAACTAGCAATATATCAGCAGGTCAAAAACAATTACTAACAATAGCAAGAGTAATACTAGCAGACCCAGAAATCCTAATATTAGACGAAGCAACAAGCTCAATAGACACAAGAACCGAGTTACAAATACAATCCGCAATGGATAACCTAATGAAAGGAAGAACTAGCTTCATAATAGCCCATAGGCTTTCAACAATAAAAAATGCAGACCTAATACTAGTAATGAACCACGGAGACATAGTAGAACAAGGTTCACACGAAGAATTACTTGAAAAAGGTGGCTTCTATGCAGATTTATATAATAGTCAGTTTGAAGAAGAGGAACGTTAGGGACGGACCTTTCCGTTCCGAAATCGGAACGTTGGGGACGGTCCTTGGAAAACAAGAGATTTTTACAATACAGCCGAAAATATAGGAGACCTTGGGATAAATACAGGGGATAACTTTTATATAAAAGGAGAGAAAGGTGTATTATTAGTTAAATATTATAGGAGAGGTATTCTAGTTTACGAATGGCATAAGGAAGAATATTGTAGTAGAGAAAGAATAGAACAGTTAAAGGAAAAATATGAAGAAATGAAAGAACAAGACAATATAAAAAAAGAATATAAAAGTCAAAGTACAAACGAAATACAAAACTCAGAATTAGAAGAAATGGCAGTACATTTAAATATTATAACAACACTAACAAATTCAATATAATAATAAAATGATTTATAAAAAAACAAAAAATCATAGATTTTATACCATATAAGTCTATGATTTTTTTGTTCGTTATGATATTATTACTAAAAATTATATAAAGAAAAAATGAATAGGAAAAAATATGGAAAGAGATAACATAGTAGATAAAATAGAAGAAAGAGACCTTGAAAGATTACAACAAATACAACAAGAGGTATTTAATAATACAACAGATTATGAAAAAGTGAAAACTTTTTATAAAGAAGCAAAAGAAAATAAAGATGTTCATATATTAGGGTACTATATAAAAGATAATTTAGTAGGCACAGTAACAATACATATATTAACATTACCATCAGGAAAAGATGCAACAATATGGGATTTAGCAGTAAAGGAAGAATATAGAAGATTAGGAATAGCAGCCAAATTAATGAATAAAGCAGAAGAAATAGCATTGAGAGAAGAAACAAAAAGGATATGGCTATTTAGCGGTTTTCATAGAAAAGGTGCACATGAATTATATAGAAGACTAGGTTATGATGAAAATAGAGATAAAGCATTTGTAAAAACTATAGAAAGGGAAAATTAGGAGATAGGTTGAAAAAATAATGAACATATTAAAACCACAGAAGCTACTATTTGAAAGCTTAACTCGAATAGAAAATTTATTAGAAGAAATAGAAAAAGAAGATGAATTAGAAAACATTATTATTGAAGACTATAAAAAAGAAAAAATAGAACTTACTGATATAACAATAAAAAAAGCAATAATAAACAATACAGATATTATTAATAGTAATTTAGAAAAAAATACTTTTATAGATATACAATTTAATAATTGCAATTTTTCAAACACTTCTTTTGACAATTGTAGTTTTATAAGATGTGAATTTAACAATTGCAAATTAACAGGTTGTAACTTTATTGAAAGTGGACTATATGACATAAGTTTTATAGATACAAATATGAATTATACAAATTTATCAATGTCAAGCATGAAAAATATTCTATTTAGAAATACAATGATAAGAAATAGCTGTTTTAATGAAAATGAAATAAAAAATATAATATTAAAAGAAGCGGACTTGACAGGAGCACAATTCTTTAAAACTAGCTTAAAAGGAATAGATCTTTCAGATAGCATAATTGAAGGAATAGCAGTATTAATAGAAGATATAAAAGGAGCAACAATTAATCAATTTCAGTCATTAGATTTGATGTATTTGTTAGGTGTAAAAATAAAAGATTCTATTCAATAAAATTTCAATCTTTAAAACATATAATAAACAAGAAGGTTATAGAATGAAAATATTAATAATAGAAGATGAATACAGTCTAGCAGATGCAATTGCAGAAACATTAAAAAACGAAAATCTTACAGTATAAATAGAAACAGATGGAGAAGAAGGAGAAAATAAAGCCTTAACAAATGTTTATGATTTAATTTTACTAGATGTTATGCTAACTAGTAAAAATGGGTTTGAAATATTAAAAGAATTAAGAAAAGAAAAAAATCAAACTCCTATTATAATGTTAACAGCGAAATCAGAAATATATGATAAACTAAATGGCTTAGAGAATGGTGCAGATGACTATATTACAAAACCTTTGTATGGAGGAAGATTTAAAACTAATTGAAGGAGAAATTGTGCATATTTATGAAAATGAGAAAGGAGAAAAATTGATTAATGCAAGAGAATTATTTTATGCTTTAAGAGGGAAAGAAACGAAAACAAAATTTGCAGATTGGATAAAGGAAAGATTAATAAAATATAAATTTATAGAAAATATTGATTATATTTGCTTTCGTAAAATTACGAAAGCAGAAAAATATGGAAATAAAACTATGAAAGAGTATTATTTAACAATTGATACAAGTAAAGAATTATGCATGATAGAAAACAATGAAATAGGAAGAAAGATTAGAATGTATTTTATAGAAACAGAAAAAAGATATAGGAGTATAATAGAAACACCTCAAAATATATTTGATGTAATGCGTTTAGCACTAAATCAAATAGAAGAAAATGAAAAAAGACTTACATTAGTAGAAAATTTATCAGAAGAAGCAAATAAAATATCAAAAGAAAATGAAGAAGAAATAAAAAAATAAAAGAGAAAATAGATGTTATAATTCAAAAAGATTACTGCTTAGCTTCAGACATAGCAGAGCAACTACAAATTTATTCAGAAAATAATTTACCTCATAGCAATTTCATAGGAGCAATTGCAAGAACATTAGGTATGAAAATATCATATAAACATTATTTTGAAGATGACGAAATAGCAATTGTACCAGATATCTCAAAAGGTAACCAATATTATCAAATATATTATAAACCAACAGCAGTAAATAGAATAACAAAATGGTTTGAACAAAATAGAGAAGAAACAGAATATAAAATAATTTATGAAAGAAATACGAAAAATGGAAAGAGGGGAGAAATAAAAGAAAGGGGGTATAAAGTAGAGAATGTATGTTATAAAATAAGAAATTCTTAACTAGAAAATGAAGGAAAATTACAACGTTAGAAAGTTGACAGATTATGTAAAATATGATATAATGATGTTGTATCACTCATTGATTGAGAATTAATAGGAGGATTAAATATGACAACAGGAATGAGAGAAGCAGTAGCTGAAATGGAAGGCGTTCGTAGAGACTATATCGGAAGAAAAATTAAATATGACGGCGTCAATTCTTTTCGGAGTGGAGATGTGGCTGAAATTGTAGGCTGGGGCTTGGAACCTGAACATAAGCGTGCAGTCTATTTCATAAGATTTGACAATGGCGAATGTGATAGAACTCCTGCCGGAAAGCTATTTGAAAACAGCGGATTCAAATTTGTAGGCTAATCCTAAAAATTCGTACAATTAAACGAATGTACCCATATTTATTATTAACAATAGTGAATATGGGTATTTTTTCTAAATGTTCTGACTACATATTAAAAGATAAGCCAAATGTAATAAAACTATTTATATATTCATCTGATATGGAATTTAAAATAAATAGAAAAATAAAATTTGAAAATTTAGACGCAAACACAGCTAAAAACAAAATTAAACAAGTAGACAAACAAAGAGCAGAATACTATAAACACTTCACAACTCAAAGTTGGGGTGATAGAGATAACTACGATTTATGCATAGATACAGCTAAATTAGGTGTAGTACGAAGTGTTGATTTATTGGAAGAATATATTAGAAAAAGAATAAAGTAAAAAACATAACCATCTCCCAAAGCAGATAGTTAGCATTGCTAATTATCTGCTTTTATGATAGTATGAGTTATAATAAAATTTAAAGGAGAAAAAACATGTCTTTAATAAATGTAAATAATTTAACTTTCGGATATGAAGGAAGTATAAAAAATGTATTTGAGAATGTATCATTTAATATAGACACAGACTGGAAGCTTGGTCTAATAGGTAGAAATGGCAAAGGCAAAACTACCTTTTTAAAGCTACTATTAAGCAAATACGAATATAAAGGAACGATATCAAAAAATGTAGAATTTGATTATTTCCCTTTTGAAATAGAAAACAAAGAAAAAATGGCAATAGAAGTCGTCCATGAAATTGCGCCAAATGCAGAAGATTGGGAAATTATTAAAGAATTAAATCTGCTAAACACAAATGCCGAAATTCTTTATAGAAATTTCAATATATTAAGTGGTGGAGAGCAAGTAAAAATACTTTTAATAAGTTTATTCTTAAAAGGTAATAATTTCTTACTTATAGATGAACCTACAAATCATTTAGATACTGAAACAAAAGAAAACTTAGTAGAATATTTAAACAAGAAAAAAGGCTTTATATTAGTATCACACGATAGGAACTTTTTAGATAAAGTAGTAGACCATATTATTTCTATAAATAATACAAACATACAAATACAAAAAGGAAACTTTACATCATGGAAAGAAAACAAAGAGGCACAAGATAATTTTGAAAAAACTCAAAACGAAAAATTAATAAAAGATATAAATAGGTTAGAAACAGCCTCAAAAAATACAGTAAAATGGTCTGACAAAATAGAAAAAACTAAATATAATAATAAATCTAGCGAATTTGTAGATAGAGGCTACATAGGTCATCAGTCAGCAAAAATGATGAAAAAATCTAAAGCAATAGAAAAAAGAATAGAAAAATCAATTGAGCAAAAATCTAACTTATTACATAATGTAGACAGAGCCGATAGCTTAAAAATAACACCATTAGAAACTAGAAAAAGCCCACTAATAATAGCAGACAACTTACAAATAAAATATGATGATAAAGCCATATTTAGTAAAGTATCATTTGAAATAGAAAACGAAGATAGAATAGCAATAACAGGAAAAAATGGAGTAGGAAAATCAAGCTTATTAAAATTAATAATGGAAAATGAAATAAAATATGAAGGAAACTTAAAAAAAGTAAATGATATAAAAATATCATATGTATCACAAAGCACAGAAAACCTAAAAGGCACGCTAAAAGAATTTGCAAAGAATAACAAAGTAGATGAAAGCATATTTAAAGCAATGCTATCAAAAATGGGTTTCTCAAACTTAGAATTTGAAACCGATATAAGAAAAATGAGCGAAGGACAAAAGAAAAAAGTACTAATAGCAAAAAGCATCTCAGAACCTGCAAACCTATATATATGGGACGAACCACTAAACTATATAGACATTTTAACAAGAATACAAATAGAAGAAGCAATATTAAAATATAAACCTACAATTATATTTGTAGAACATGACGAAACTTTTGTAAAAAATGTAGCTACAAAAGTAATAAACTTAGAAAAGGCACGCTAGGGACGGTCTTTTCCGTTCCGAAATTGGAACGCTGGGGACAGACCTTGGACTAAAAAAGAGATTCTATCAAACTCAGGAGAAGAGTGGGAAAATTGCTACGACTATTTTTTACTTACCAACTAAAAACAGCGACAGAACACTAACAGTACTAGACTCAGGAGGATATGAAGGTGGATACAACAGTGGGAGGACACGAGCAAAATACGAAACAAAAGACAATGGGCATATATGGCAATTTGTAGGAGAAATTTTTAAAGAAGAAAGTATGAAAAGAATTGATATGAAAAGAATTGATATGAAAAGAATACTTGACATTTTATGTAAAATATATTATTATTAGTTCATAGAAAAGTTTTGTTCCCAAAGATACTAAAAAAATCGGAGGGAAATCCTCCGTGCATAATGAAGAGGAGGAAAATACAATGAAAGCAGAAGAAATGTTTAGTCTTTTGGTATATGAGAGCAAAAAAATGCTTGAAATTCTTAACGAAGAAATTAAGAACAATGGTACCAATGATGACATTGAAAATCTAAAAAAATATCTTTCAGAAATATATGTAGTAGGTAACAAATTAGTACTACCAACTTTTGGTGGTTGGCCTACGACAAATAATAAGATAAAAATTGCAGTATATGTAACTAAATATATTTATGAATTAAAAACATTAACAAAAGCAATTTATAAAGAAAGGCGAAAATCTAAAACAGCAGGACGTATTTTTAATATGGCAATGGATATGGAACTGAGATATGAAAGATACATAATAGAAGAACTTGAGTAGTTAGCTTTACACAATAAGGCGGGGAACAATCCTCGCTTTATTTGCGTATTGAGAACATTAGGAACGCTAGGGACGGTCCTTTCCGTTCCGAAATCGGAACGCTGGGGACAGACCTTGGACTAAAAAAGAGATTTTAAGATAATTAAAATCTCTTTTTAAAATTTTGAAAATATCGAAAAACAATAAAAAAGTATTGACGAACAAAAATAAACAATATATACTAAACCACAATAAAGGGGGAAAATACTATGAAAATATTAGGGGAAAAAAAGTTTATCATCCAAAGTAGAACATGCTTTAGAAGTAATATTAGTTATAATAGCATTAATAGATTTGATATCTTTAGGCATATTTACAGTTGTAACGATATTAGAATTTTCAAGGCAAAATATAACTAATATATTACAGCCAATATCACTTACAGTAACATTAGGAATATTAGTACTAACTGGAATAGTCGCACTATATATAATTTCAAACTTCATTAAAATATTTAAGAATTTAAAGCAAAATAAACTGTTTTGTAATACCAACAGTAATTCCTTAAACAAAATATCTATTTCATCAATTATAATAGGAATATTATATTTTATTATAATGGTTACTTTAATGTATTATATAAAAAATGTAACCTATAATATATTAGTTACATTTTTATGTACTATACTATTACTTACATTTTCTATAGCATTCATATTTTTAGGAATAGGAATAAAAATACTAAACGAAATATACAAAAAAGCGAGTGCATATAAAGAAGAAAATGATTTAACAGTATAGAATAAGGGGAATGAAAAGCATGCCAATAATAGTTAATATAGACGTAATGCTAGCCAAAAGAAAAATGTCATCAGGGGAGCTAGCCGAAAAAGTTGGAATTACTCCTGCAAATCTTTCAATACTAAAAACAAACAAAGCAAAAGCAGTACGATTTTCAACATTAGAAAAGATATGCGAAGTTTTAGAATGCAAACCAGGAGATATATTAGATTATAAAAAAGGAAAAGGAGAATAAGTAATATGGAAATTATAGGAAGCCTGATAATGGCTATAAGTCAATCAATTTTATTTTATGGCAAAACTCCTACAACTATTTCTACTTACCAACCGAAGAAAGTGACGGAACTCTAACAGTATTAGCCTCAGGAGGATACGAAGGTGGATACAACCATGGACTAACAAGGGCAAAATACGAATCAAAAGACAATGGGCACACATGGCAATTCGTAGGGGAAATTTTTAAAGAAGGAACTATACAAAAATATGAAAATTTAGGTATGCGAGAAAAAATATATAAAACAGATAGTTAGCATTGCTAATTATCTGTTTTTATGATAACATGTTAAAGTAATAAGATAATTAGTAAGGAAATTAAATATAAATTAAAGTAAATAAAATAGTAATATATAGGAGAAAAAATATATGGAAAAAAGATTAAAAATAATAGTAGAAAACTGCCCACAAAATCATAAATGTCCAGCAGTACAAGTTTGCCCAGTAGGTGCATTAACACAAAAAGACTTTGAAGCACCTGAAATAGACCATAACAAATGTATAAAATGTGGCAAATGCTCAAATTTCTGCCCAAAGAAAGCGTTAGTATTATAATATATAAATAAAAAGTAAGTATGCATAGCTTTATATTGATAATAATAACAATATAAGATATAACTAACAAAGAAAAATGGAGGCAAAGAATGGAAAAACACAAAGTAACAGATTCCATAAAATACATTGGTGTAAATGATAAAGACTTAGACTTATTCGAAAGTCAATATATAATACCAAATGGAATATCATACAACTCATATATAATAAAAGATGAAAAAATAGTAGTTATGGACACTATAGATAAAAGAAAGCAAGAAGAATGGTGGAACAACCTAGAAAAAGAACTAAATGGCAAACAAATAGATTACTTAGTAGTATCACACCTAGAGCCAGACCATTCATCAAGCATAAAGAGATTAGCAGAAAAATATCCAAATATGAAAATAGTAGGAAATGCATTAACCTTCAAAATGCTACCACAATTTTTCGAAATAGACTTAAGTGATAGGCAAGTTATAGTAAAAGAAGGAGATACGCTAAACATAGGGAAACACACTCTAAAATTCTATATGGCACCAATGGTACACTGGCCAGAAGTAATAGTAACATATGAAGAAACAGAAAAAATACTATTTACAGCCGATGCCTTCGGAAAATTTGGAAGCCTAGATGTAAAAGAAGACTGGACATGTGAAGCGAGAAGATACTACTTTAACATAGTAGGAAAATATGGCATGCAAGTACAAGCATTACTAAAAAAGCTAGCAAATTTAGAAATACAAACAATATGCCCACTACATGGACCAATACTAAAAGAAAACCTAAGCTACTATATTAATAAATATGATATATGGAGTAGTTATAAACCAGAAGATGAAGGAATATTAATAGCATATAACTCAATACATGGAAATACAAAAAAAGCAGTAGAAAGGCTAGAAGAAATTTTAATAGAAGCGGGAGCCAAGAAGGTAATAACATCAGACTTAGCAAGAGAAGACATGGCAGAAGTAATAGAAGACGCTTTCAGATACGACAAAATGATACTAGCATGTCCAACATATGACGCAGGCTTGTTCCCATACATGGAAAAATTCCTAAGACATTTAAAACATAAGAACTATCAAAATAGAACAGTAGCAATTATAGAAAACGGCTCATGGGCACCAGCTGCTGCCAAAAATATGAAAGAACTATTAGAGCAAATGAAAGATATAACAATAATAGAGCCAATAGTTCATATAAAAACAACAATGAGCCAAGAAAACGAAGAGCAAATGAAAGAACTTGCACAAAATATATTATAAATATTTAAGGAGGTGAAAAATATGAAATATGAATGTACTGTATGCGGATATATATACGATGAAGAAATAGAAAAAGTAAAATTCGAAGACCTACCAGAAGACTGGGTATGCCCATTATGTGGGGTTGGAAAAGATATGTTTGTAAAAGTAGAAGAATAAAATTAAAAAAACTTATTGAATATTAAACCCAAAAGATGTAGTACATTCTTTTGGGTTTTTGTATAAATAAAATACGAAACAGTTAAATTAGCAAGAAGGAAATGCCTGAGTTTTAGCAAGTGCATGATTCCTATATTTAGGGTTGTCAGTAACTTCACCTAAAACATTAATGAAACTTGGTAAGTTTACAAGGCTGTTTTTATCAGTTAGCTCAATTTCCATTAAAGCATAATCAGTAGAAAAATTGAAAAAGTCAAGTTCAAAATATTGAGCTTTGTAAACAAAGCAAACACGTTTCTTTACAATAGGTTTGAGAGAAGGGTCAATCTGTGAAAGATAACAAAGATATTCCTTCTCAGAAATTTTTCTTTCAACTTCAGGACGTTCAATACCAAAAGTTTCCTGCTTTTCAGTAATGTAATAAGAAAAATTACCATCCTGTCCACGTTGCCTAATTCTGCGTTCTTTACCATTGTCAGAAGTAAGATATGATTGAACAATATCTACTGTTGTAATGTCAACATATTTAGAAAGAATATCTAAATCAGGCCGAAAAACTAAGTATTTACGTTCAACTTCAATAGGAACAGGAACACCAAGAGATGAATAAATTTCATTCATAAGTCGTGACATCTTTTTCTTAAAATCAGTTGAATTATCAATGACTCGCAAATGTGGGTGACCAGTCCAATTTGCAATACCTTTTCTGTCTAATTCTCTTGCTTGTTCAGGTGTTTCTGTTCTAGAAACATTATTAGCTAAAGTATAAAACTCTTCTGCACCATTAGCAGCAGTTACAAGGTGAAACACAGCATCATATCTATCCCTTGCTAATACTTCATTCATATCGAATTGATAGAGAAGTGTTTGAAATTCGCCAGGTGTCATATAAGTTTTATTATCAATAATTCCACGGTCATGTAGAATGACAATGTTATTTGATGGAATATAGCGATTAGCTGTATCTTTATAAAGTTTTTCCTTAAATAATTGTTTTTCTAAAAGAACATGCTGAAAATCAAAGTTATTTAAAGAATTTCCAAAAGGCCTAATACCAGTAGGAATAAGTTCAGTTGCTGTTTCAGGAACAACTAAAACGTAATACCCCCGATTGCCAAGTTCCTGCTCAATAATAGATAAGCCAGAAGTTTTTCCACCACAAGGTCCACCTGTAAGCACAAAAGAATGAATCTGTTTCATAGTATACCTCCTTAAAATTTTAAAAAGATTATTTATAAAGTGACGATATGAGGATATCATCTATTATGTAAAATGTCAAGTAAATAATTGCAACAAAATAGAGATTTTTGAGTACAACCGCAAAAAAGCTGAAAAAGTCAATAACCTATTGCAAGTCTCCATAAAATATGCTATACTTTTAAAGTAACATGTTTAAAAAATTTATTTTAAGTAAAATAAAAAAGGAGGATAGAATTTCACAAGTAACTAAAAACCAAGCAAACAACGTAGGAGGATTTTAGCATGGAAAAAGTAGGTAAGTTAGTTGTAAGTGTTCTTTCAGTAGTAATAATGTGGGTACTGTATCTGTTATGGCTTCCACCATTATCAATAGCATATGCAAGCGGCTTTTTATTCATCGGCATATGCCTAGTTACATTAATAGCAAATATTGCTATGTGGGTTTCAGATTTTGGAGTTGCAGCAATAATAGAAGTTGTAGGTGTTGTAATTGTAATTGTAGTTCTTGGATTAGGAGGAATTGCAGGAAGTAGAGCGTTTAACGCTATGACAAAGCAGCAACAAATTGGAGAAGTAGAAGAAGTAGAGTTTAATGAAATGATTAAACAAATTGATACTTCACAAATTCCAATTGTAGATGAAGCATTAGCCAATAAGCAGGCTGATAAGAAAATCGGCGAAGATATTGCTTTAGGCTCCAGAATAAAATTAGGAGATGCTGCAATTCAGGAGGTAAATGGTGAGATTATGTTTGTTGTACCTCTTGAGCATACAAGCTTTTGGAAATGGAACAAAAATAGAGCTACACCGGGATACATTACTGTATCTGCTTCAAATCCCAACAAAGTGAACTTTGTAACAGAATTAGATGGCGAAAAGATTAACATTCGTTATCAGGAGTCAGCATATTTTAGCAAAGACTTAAAACGGCATATGCGAAACGAAGGTTTTAGAAATGTAGGTTTAACAGAATATACGTTTGAAATTGATGATTCTGGAAGACCATACTGGGTAGTAACTACTTTTGAAAATCATACAATTTTTAGTGCTGAAGAAGCAACAGGAGTTGTAATTGTAGATGCACAAACTGGCGAAACAAATTGGTATTCAATAGAAGATACGCCAGAATGGGTAGATATCATTCAGCCAAAGTCGTTCATTGAAGACCAAATCGACAATTGGGGAGAACTGATACATGGTTTCTGGAATACAATGTTTGGCAATACAGAAATGACTAAAAAAACAGACCTAACCTTAACCGTCTATGTAAATGGTGATTGTTACTATTTCACAGGCATGACAAGTGTAGGAACAGACGAGTCTTGTTCAGGTTTTATCATGGTAAACACTCGCAACAAACATGCTCAAATATGCCATATAAGTGGTGCAACAGAAAATGCTGCAATGAAATCGGCAGAAGGCTTAGTATCTGATTTTGGTTATAAGTCTACAGAGCCATTTCCAATCAATATTAATGGGATAGCTACCTACGCCCATGGACTAAAAGATGAAGAGGGACTTTTAAAGGCATTTGCATTTGTAAATGTTGAAAATTATAGTATAGCAGCCAAAGGTGCTAGCTTAGCAGAAGCAAGCAGAGCATATATACAATCTGTTGCAAGAAACAGTAGCACACAAGTAGTAGCCTCCGATGAAGCATATGGATACACATATGAAGGCAAAGTTCAGCGTATATCAAATGTAGTAGAAGATGGTTCAACTTATTACTACTTAGTAGTAGAAGGAGAAGAAGGAAAAATCTTCACAGCATCATACATGGTTTCAGAAGAACTTGCAGTAACTCGTGATGGCGACACAGTACAAATTACCTATGTGGACGACAAAAACGGTACAGTAGACATCATAACCTTTGACAACATCCAATTTGCAACACCAGTTTCAGAAGCACAGGAAAAAAGAAATGAACTCGATAAAGGAACTTCAGCATACGATGCAGATGTAAACCAAATAATCGAAGTAAATCCTGATGTGACTGAAGATACTTGGAACAGCCTTTCAGACGAAGAAAAGGCAAAGATGTTACAGGAATATCAGAATAATAATTAAAAATTCTACCTAAAAAACTGGGTGCACATTGTGCATCCAGTTTTCTGTACTAGGCTCTTATTAAATAAAAAAATAAAAAAAGAAAATTGCAAAAAATTAAACTTTGTATTGACATAATGAATAAAATAGTATTATAATAAATATACTAGAAGAGTAATCTATTGTGATTACTAATAGGAAGTTCTAACCTAAAAAAGAACGTTATGAAATTAGGTAAAGCTCAAGCCTTATAAATGAGCTGTTCTAAATTATTGGGGGTACATTAAAAAGTGTACTCCCTTTTTGCATTAAAAAATAGAAAGAGGAAATAAATGGAAGAACTATTATTTTATACTATTGATGAAAATTATATTAAATATTTAAGTAAGTATGAAAAACATATAAGCTACAATAAAGATGAAACAGAGCATAGTAGACTATATTTAGGAGTAGTATTAAAAATAGAAAATTACGAATATTTTGGTGCCATTGTACTCATATAAAGAGCATTATAAAAAATATAAAAATAATCCTAGCTTTTTATTTATATATGATAGAAAAAATACCCCATTAGCAATTATTAAATTTTCAGCAATGCTACCAGTTCCGAAAGAAATAAATGTAATACATCTTTTGAAATATTCTGAAAAAGATGTAAAGTACAAAAAATTAATATCATCAGAATATAGATATATTAATTCAAATAAAAAAGAAATATATATAAGAGCGAATAAAATGTATAAGGTAGTTACAAATAATAAAAATAATTTTTTAAAAACAATTACTTGCAATTTTTAATTATTAGAAGAAAAATCTTTAGAATATAAAAATTAAGTAAGAAAATGCTATAATAAAATAGGATAATATGATAAAAGAAAATTTAAAATTAAACGTAAAATAAAAACCTCAAAACACTTGGAAACACTATAATGTTAAAATCAGTTGACAAATTTCCAACTTAAATTGATGGAAAGCAACTAAGAAAAAATATATAATTTGAAACATAGAAAGGGGAAAGAAGAATGAATTTAGGAGAAAGATTATTTGAATTAAGAAAAACAAAAAGCTTAACACAAGATGAGGTGGCAGAAAAATTAAATGTAACCAGACAAACTGTTTCAAAATGGGAAACAAACCAAAGCACACCAGATTTTGACAAAATAGTTCCAATATGTGAATTATTCGAAATAGGAGTAGAAGAACTGTTAACAGGTAAAAAAGAAGAAAAACAGGAAAAGAATGAGGAACAAGAAGAAAAGAAAGAAAAAGTGCTTACAAAACAAGAAGCAAAAGAAAAATCAGCAAAAGTAGTAAGTGGTTCTGTTTTTATATATATTTTAGCAGTAGCTTTAATAATGATATTAGTTCCAGTAAAACATGTAAATCCAATAATAGCAAGCTCAATATTCTTAATATTAATAGGATGGGCAACAGCTAGAATAATAAAAAACTACATGTCAATGCCAAAATTTGAAAAAACAAAGGAAGAAAAGAAAGAAGAAAAAATAATAAAACAAATAAATGGTATTATAGGCTCAATTTGTGTGGCAATATACTTTATTATAAGCTTTACAACAATGGCATGGCATGTAACATGGGTAATATTTATAATTAATGGGCTAATATGTCAAGTTATAAAACTAATATTTATGCTAAAAGGAGATGAAGAAGATGAACAATAAAGCACCAATTATATTTTTAATAATATTACTTTCATTACTAATATTTGCTTTAGTAATGTTCTTAGTAGTAAGTTTATGTGGAGGAAGAAATAGAATAATAAATTTTGGCTCTAAAAGTAACGAGGTAATATATGATAAAACATTTAGTATAGAAAAAATAGAAAATATAGAAATAAAACAAGACGCAGGAGATATTACCTTTAAAGAAGCCACAGATAATAACATTACAGTAATTGCTTATGGAGAGGAAAAATCAGACGTAGAAGTTACTTTAAGCCAAAGCAAATTAACAGTAGATTATACAAAGAAAAATAAATTCATGTTTTTTAATTTTGGAAATATCAAAAATGATATTATAGTATATATTCCAACAAATTACGAAGGCACAATAAAAATAAAAAATAATATGGGAAATTGCGAAATAGAGAATTTAGAAAAAGCAACACTAAATGTAGATTGTGATGCAGGAAATGTAGAAGTCGGCAAAATAAAAAATGCAAATATAAAATGCGACTTAGGTGGGGTAGAAATAGAAGAAATATTAAATAAATGTGACATAGAAGTAGATTCAGGAAACATAGAAATCGAAAAACTTTTCATAAACGAAAACTCAAAAATAAAAGTAGATTTAGGAAATGCAAATATAAATGAAACTAACGACATTTATATAGATGCAAAAGTAGATTTAGGAAAATCAAATATAAGTGGAAACAATAGAAACTCAGAAGTAGTATTAAAAATAGAGTGTGATTGTGGGAATATAAATGTAGGAAAATAAATTAGAAATAGTAGAGGTGGTCTTAAAATTATAAGACCACCTCATTTTGATAATAATTAAACAACATAGAACAATATACAAAGAAAATGCAATAAATTTCCTAAAAATATAAATATATGGAAAACAGAATGAATATACTTATGTTTTTTTCCAACTCCATATAGTACAGCCCCAATTGTATAAATAATACCACCAAGAAGTAGAAGTACAAAACCAGGAATAGTTAATAAATTAGGTAAAATATTTATTTTAACAATAATACACCAACCCATTAATAAGTAACAAATCATTGAAAGTACTTTATACTTTTTAATATCAATAGAATTAAAAATAATACCTAATATAGCAGAAGTCCAAATAACAACAAGAATAGAGTATCCAGTTATAGGGTTATATTCTCTTAATGTGCATAAACAAAAAGGGGTATAAGAACCAGCTATTAAAATAAAAATAGAACAATGGTCTAAAATCTGGAAAACTTTTTTAGCCTTAAGTTTAGGACTAAGACCGTGGTATATACTAGACATACAATAAAGTAAAATCATAGAAATCCCAAAAATAATACCACTAACAATACCATAAACATTATGGTGCACACCTGCAAAAATAGGAACCATAATAAGAGCAATAACACCTAAAGCACCACCCACAATATGAGTAACCATATTAAAAATTTCTTCACCTTTTGTATAAGAAGGTAAAACTCTATCATTCAACTTTGTTCTTCTCAAATAAATCAACACCTTTATATAATCTTAATATGGAGAATATCATATTAAATATTAAGTGTCAAATAAGTGACTGGTTGTTCGAATGAATTGTAACTTGCTAATTATATATCTTTATGATATAAAAAGGTAAATAATTTTAAAGGAATGATGAAGATGTTAGAATTTAAAGAAAATATAAAAAATGTTAAAGAATTTCAATACTTATACAATGAAGTGGGATGGGGAGCTTATGATGAAAAAATTTCAGAAATTTCATTAAGTAATACATTTTATTCTATTTCTGTATATGATGGCAATAATATAGCAGGTTTTGGTAGAATTATTGGAGATGAAATATGTTTCTTATATATACAAGACATAATGGTTCTTCCAAAATATCAATCTAATGGAATTGGAACAATGATAATTGAAAAGTTATTATTAAAGATTGAAGAAGTAAAAAAGAATAATTCGAGTGTAAGAGTATATGTAGGAGCTTCCATTCGGAAAAGAAGGATTTTATAAAAAATTAGGTTTTCAAACTAGAGAAGAAGCGGGACTAGGAAAAGGAATGATTTTAAAAAATAGATAACACAAAAAAGTCACAAAACGTTAATATATGTTTAACAAAGGTAATATATAATCCATATAACCTAATTAAGGAGGTATAGAATGGAAAGTATATTAAAAAGTGAAAATGAATTGGTAGAAAATAATGAACTAATAAAAAAAGAATATAATGAATTTGAAATAATTATGCTAATATATAAAAAAGCATTAAATGACACAGTAGAAAAATTTACACATTTAGAACAATTATTAAATGAACATTACAAATATGAGGTAATAACTAATATTACATCAAGAATAAAAAGCCCAGAAAGCATAGCTGGAAAAATGAGAAAGAAGAAAATAGAAATTAATTATGAAAATATGATTCAGAACATTAATGATATTGCTGGAGTAAGAATTGTATGCAACTATAAAGAAGATATTTATAAAATAAGAAATATTATAGCCAATCAAAAAGACATAAAAATATTAAAAGAAAAAGACTATATAAAAAAGGCAAAAAAGAGTGGCTATTCAGCTTATCATATAATAGTAGAAATGCCAGTAAAAATAAAAGAAGAAATAATACATATAAAAGTAGAAATACAAATAAGAACACAACTAATGGACTTTTGGGCAACCGCTGAGCACAAAGTAAAATACAAACCCAAAAAGAAATTGTCAAATATAGATAGTTTTAAGCTATACATTTATGCTAAAATAATAAATATGATAAATGACAAAATGTTTAAAATATATAAAAAGCAAAACACTAATGTTAAAGATATAGCAATAAATTAACAAAAAAGTAAACAAATTTTACCTATTCAACAAAAAAACATAAAAGCAAATAGTTAGCCTTGCTAATTATTTGCTTTTATGCTAATATAAAGACAAAATAAGTATAGAAATGGAAAGGAAAATAGACTTGAAAAATATAAAAATAACAAGAAAAATAACACAAGGGATGTATGTACTAACAACAAAAGAAGGAGGTTGTATAGTAGATGCAGTATCACAAGTAAGTGCAGGAGATGAGCCATTAATATCAGTAGCTGTAATGAAAAGCAATTACACTAATGAACTATTAAAAAAACACAATAAATTTGCTATATCAGTACTAAGTAAAGACGTAAAACCAGAAATAATTAAAACCTTCGGGTTCAACACATCCAGAGAAATAAACAAATTTGAAAATATAGAAACAACAAAAATAGAAGAAATAGATGTTATAAATGATTCGATAGGATATATGGTATGTGAAATAATAGATAGTATAGAAAATGATACACATACACTATTCATAGGAAAAATGATAGAAGCAGATGTCTTTGAAGAGAAAGAACCAATGAGTTATGGTTATTATCAAGAACATAAAGAAGAACTATTAAAAGTTACTACTGAAAAAGGAAAAACAGCGTGGATATGTTCAGTATGTGGTTATATATACTATGGAGAAGAGTTACCAGAAAATTTTCAGTGCCCTATATGTAAGGTAGGAAAAGAATATTTTAAAAGGCATTAAAATAAATTGTTTTAAATACTTACAAAATACAAAATTAATAATAAATATATAAGATGGAAGGAAACGGAAAATGGACGAAAAATTTCGAGAATATTTATCAAAATTAACCTGTAGAGGTTGCTATAACCATTGCCCATTAAATAACCCAAACTGTGGAAGAAGTAAAATATTTATAAAAGAGGCACAAGAAAAATTTGAAAAAGAGACAAAGAAACCAGAAGAGCAAAACAAGAATATGGGGGAAATTAAATGAAAAAAAGACTATATAAAATAGAACAAGGTAAAAAGTTAGATGGAGTATGTGGAGGAATAGCAGAATATTTTGATATAGACCCCACTTTAGTTAGGTTAGCATGGATACTATTTACAGCATGTGCAGGAAGCGGAATAATAGCATATATAATAGCAGCAATTATAATGCCAAAAAAATCAGATATTATATAAAACGTGTATTTATATATGACAATATGGAGAATATAATATATAAGAGGAAATTAAATGAGAGAATTTGTAAAAAAAATTTATAAAAATGTAAATAATCTGCTTACGCAAATGAGTAAAGATCATGTTAGCGAATATTCAGCACAATGTGCGTACTATACAATATTATCATTTATACCATTTGCAATAATATTAATAACATTAATACAATATACAAGCATAACTCAGCAAGACTTATTTGAAGCTATTTCAAAAGTGATACCAAACAGTATGAATGAGTTAATATTAGGAATAGTACAAGAAGTATACTCAAAATCAATAGGAACAATTTCAATATCAATTATATTTATATTATGGTCAGCAGGAAAAGGATTATATGCATTAACAAAAGGAATACGAGAAATATATATAATAGAAGGAGAAAAAAAGGAAAACGACTTTATATTAAGACTTAAAGCAATATTCCAAACAATAATATTTATAGTATTAATAACGGCAGGCCTTGCAATATTAGTGTTTGGAAACAGTTTTATTTCAATAATACAAGAATACTTTGGGCTATTTGCAAAATTTACAGGAATATCTGCCATTATTACAGAAATAGGTTTTATATTTATAACTTTCATAGTGTTCTTAATTATATATAAATTTATACCAAAACATAAAGTGAATTTGAAAAGTCAAATATATGGAGCAATATTTGGAGCGATAGTACTTAATATTATCTCATTTATATTTTCTATTTATTTAGACGTATTTAAAGGATTTTCAATAACATATGGAAGTTTAACAACACTTATACTTGTAATGATGTGGACATATGCATGTTTCTATACAATATTTTTAGGAGCAGAATTAAATAAATTATTAAACTACAAAAAATAGAAAAATAAAGCCTAAATTATATACTTACCTAGTAGCATAATATAAACACATTACATATTATGTAATGTGAGGTGAGAAAAATTGAATTGGTATGAAAATTTAAGCCCAGTAATTCAAGCATTAATTGCAGCAACATTTACATGGGGAGTAACAGCACTTGGAGCACTTGTAGTATATTTTTTTAAAGAAATAAATAAAAAAGTATTAGATACAATATTAGGCTTTAGTGCAGGTGTAATGATTGCAGCAGCTTTTTGGTCGCTAATAGCTCCATCTATTGAATTATCAGCAGAACTAGGATACATAGAATGGTTGCTACCAGCAATAGGATTTATTGTTGGAGGACTATTTGTATTACTATCTGACAGATTTTTAGACAAAGTATTAAAAAGTAAAGGAAATTTAAGAAGTGATTCATCACTAAAAAGAAGTATACTTCTAATATCAGCAATAACAATACACAATATACCAGAAGGTATGGCAATAGGTGTAGCATTTGGAGGAATTGCAAGTGGTGTACCAGGAATGGCATTAATAGGAGCTATTATGTTAGCAGTAGGTATAGGCATTCAAAATTTCCCAGAAGGCGCAGCAGTATCCCTTCCACTTAGAAGTGAAGGATATTCAAGGTTTAAAAGCTTTATGATAGGTCAGGCATCTGCATTAGTTGAACCAATATCTGCAGTAATTGGAGCAGTACTTGTGTTATATATAAGAAGTATGTTACCATTTTTACTAGCATTTGCAGCAGGAGCAATGATAATAGTAGTTGCAAGAGAATTACTACCAGAATCAGTAAAAGACAACAAAAATTTAGCAACA
The DNA here is from genome assembly GCA_949902805.1 of uncultured Clostridiaceae bacterium. Taxonomy (GTDB): domain Bacteria; phylum Bacillota; class Clostridia; order TANB77; family CAG-508; genus UMGS1663. The sequence continues at coordinate 31,578 of CATLDI010000001.1, read as the reverse complement.
TTTGGACTAATTGGAGGCTTTGTACTAATGATGGTACTAGATGTAGCATTAGGATAAAAATAATACTTAAAAGAGCTTGATTTTCAAGCTCTTTTGACATATACTAAAAATGAATTGAAATATGAATGCTAGAAAGTAGGAAAATAATAAGCTCTAATAAAAAAGGAGAAAAATATAATGGAAAACAAATTACCAGAATTTTTAGAAGAAATGTTAAAAGAGCAATATGGAGAAAAACTGTCACAAGAAATAATAGAAGGATATGCTCTAAGAAGGCCACTCACATTTAGAGTAAATACATTAAAAACAACTGTTATAGAAATAGAAGAAGAATTAACTAAAAGAAATATTGAATTTGAAAAAGTACCTTGGAGCAAAGAAGCTTTTATAATAAATAATGCAAACGAAAAAGAAATAGAAAATACAGAAATGTATAAAAATGGGGAAATATATCTACAAAGCTTATCATCAATGTTACCACCAATCATATTAAATCCAAAGGAAAACTATGACATATTAGATATGGCAGCAGCACCAGGAGGAAAAACCACACAGCTTGCAGCGTTAACTCAAAACAATGCTCACATAACAGCTTGTGAAATGAACACTATAAGGCTAGAAAGACTAAAATACAATATAGAAAAACAAGGAGCAACCTCAGTATACACAATGCAAACAGATAGTAGAAGAATAAACGACTTCTTCTCATTTGACCAAATTCTATTAGATGCACCATGTTCACGGAAGTGGAACTATAAATATAAATGATTCTAACCTAGAAAAAACATTTACAAAAAAACTAATAGAAAAATCTAACACATCACAGTTACAACTTCTAAAAAAAGCAATAAAGATACTAAAGCCAGGTCACGAAATGGTTTATTCGACCTGTTCAATACTTTGGAATGAGAATGAAGAAATAGTAAATAAAATATTGAAGGAAAATAATACTAAAATAATACCTATTGAATTTGAAGGAAAAGAAGAACTGCCACTATTACCAACAAAAATAGAAGGAACACTTTGTGTTATGCCTACTAAAAAATATGAAGGATTTTTTATTGCAAAAATTCGAAAAGAAATTTAAAAAACATTTGAATTTTGAAAAAAGTTGTGATATTTTATAAAAGAAGAAAAAATACAATAAAATAAGGAGAGAAACAAAATGGAGAGAGAAGTAAATGAAGAAAAAAGAAACAAGTTCATGGAATATGCAGGAAAGAGAGTAAATAACGTATTACACGATATTCAAATATTAGAGCCAATGGCAAGAAGCAATAGTTATGATTTTACAAAACAAGATATAGAAGAAATGTTTAACGCAATGGAAGAAACACTAAATGAAGCAAAAGAAGAATTCTATAAAAAATTCGAAGAAAAGCAAAAAGCAGCAAAGAAAGTATTTTCATTTGGTAGTACACCAGCAAGTGTACAACCAGTAGAAAATATAACTGAAGAGATAGAAGAAATAGAAACAAATGAAGAATAAACAATTATAGTATAAAAATAAGCAAAGCTAGAAAATTAGTTTAATAAAATATTACATACTATAATTGAATTATAAGGGCCTAATCGGTAATATATATAATAAAATACCGAATTATGCCCTTTTTGATTATTATATTTAGAAGGATGTAAAAATGAAAAAAGAAGAAACAAAAAAGTTATACAAAGAACCAAATAAATCAGAAACAGAAACAACAATAAACGTACTATATAATGAAAAGATATTATCAATATATACTAATAAAGTAGACTTGCAAAGAAGCTTAAATAAGGCTATAGGAAAAGCAACAAAAGAGTATATAAAAGGAAAATCTATAATAGGAAGTGTATGGGAAATACCATTAAGCGAAAAAAGTAAAATAACAAAAATAATATTAAAAGCGAACATATTCGAAATGTAAATTGTCAATAGGGACGGAGCTTTTTGACAACTTTTGTGTCAACAGGGACAGACCTTTTTTAGAAAAATTAAAAAGAGTGTCCCCATTGACAACATTAGTGTCAAAAAGCTCCGTCCCTATTGACAGCTTACATTATTTCAGTTATTTTCAAATTGAATTTATCTTCAAAAACTTTCTTTTTAGCAATATATTCCTTAGTTTTAAAACCTTTAACATCAATAACTTCAGTAGAGCCATCTTTATTAAAAACAATAAAGTCAGCTTTATATTTTAAACTAGGCGCTAATATAAAAGTAGGTTGCAAACAAAAGCCATTTATTTCTTTTGCCTGTAATTTTAATTTAAGCTCACAATAATAATCAGCCTCTTTCTGACTATCAAAAGTATGACCATCAACAGAAACCTTATTAGCTCTATATTTACTTTTTTTCTTTTTACCATCTGTAAAATTTTTATAATCTTCAACACTCCAATGTTCCATACAAAAAACTCCCTCTGTGTATATTTAAAGCATATATATTATAATAATAAAATATAAAAACTTCAAGAAAAATAAAAATTTTTTAAAAACAGTTGCAAATATTAACATAATGTGGTAAAATATAAATATTGAAACAATTAAACACTTTTAACACCTTTCAAAAGGAGGAAACACTATGAAAATTAAAGCAACAGAAAAAGCTCGCTTACCGAAATGCTACTTTTATGATGGCAAAGATTACATCTTAACAGCAAAAGGTGGAAATCCAATTGACCGGAAATTACCGTATGTAAAAGTAGAATATGCGGATGCTTTGAAAAAAGCAGGCATTGGATGCAGAGTAGTCGCAATACCAAACAAATATGATCCTACAAAGGAATATAAGGTATGCGAATACTATGACCCGGCAGTGTACGAAAAGGAAAAACTTCCTGTATATACCAAGTTACAGGGTAGCGAAGACCAGTATGTATTCACCGGTGAAGTTTCTGCCAAAAACGCAGTAACAAATGGGACCATAAAGAAGGCTGTTCAGCTGAGAGAAAAAGTTCGATATATATGTGCTAAACAGGACCTGGGAGGCAAAATGGGTATTGTGAAACGCGAAAATATCGACAAGAAGGAAATCGACCTAACGGGAGAAGATGGCGGCAGAATAAAGATGTTGCAGGCATACTCCAGCACAGGAGAACCTACAAAACTTTATGGAATATTTGATATGGCTCAGGTAGAAAACAATCGCTACATTCAGGTAGTTGCTGCAGAAGGCAAAGTTAGAGGCATAGCAGCCGGCAAAAAAGGAAGGAACAAAGAGGACTGGGAGTACCTTTTAGGAGGTGACAGAAAGATTATCTTTATCTAAAAGATTATCTTCACATTAAAAATAAAAATGGCAAGTCATAATTACGACTTGCCATTTTTATTTTAGGGAAATCTTTCCTTGTCACCATTATAAATATTTTTTTAAAGTTTCAACACTATCTTCTTGCATGACAACAAAATCATTTAAAACATCTTTTACATTTTTAGCAGCATTAGGGTTTTGATTAAGAAGTCTTCTACCTTCAATAATTCCCATATTAGTTCCTTGCATTAATAATTCAGATAGTTTAGAAGTAGTATCATCTGTCATAGTTTTCATTTGAACTCCATACCAAGTCATAGCTTTGTTCATAACATTTGTTTCGTGTGGCTCTTTATTACTATAATTTGAGTATATATCATTAACTCTATTAGATATTTTTTTGTATTTATTGTACTCAACATCTAAAACGTCTTTAAAGGTATCATCTGTTACCTTATCAGAAACAAAAGAAATAGCATCCATTCCCATAGTAGCACCTTTATTAACCTCATCTAAAATATTCAAATTTTGATTTTCCATATAAAATCACATTCCTTTCACAACTTTATTTAATATTATTAGTGTATCCAAAATTTAGAAAGTAAAACAAAAAGTAGAGGAACTTTTAATTTAAGTTTCTCTACTTTTTGTAAACATTAGTATTTACTTAATATTTCTTTGATATCTGATATAGTTTTTGAAAGCTCAGAATCCTTGTTTAAAAGAGATGGAGATTTTTCAGCTTTTTCATAAATGGAATATATTACATACTTTAATGATTCAGACATTTCAAAATTAGTATTACTAACAAGGGCATCAAGAATAATAAAATCACTATACCAGAAAACAGAATTTACTGCCGGAATAAGCATCTCATACAATAAATCTAATGGTGTATTTGCATCATGGGCTACCCATTGTCTTAACGGCCAGTAATCGGAAGTTGAAAGAGATACTCTAATACTATCATCTAATACCAAATTAGGAATAGCAAGTATTTCCAGAATTAAATCACAGTTAACAACAGTACGTCCTATAAAAAGAAATTTAAGCACTTCATTTAATGTTACTGAAGAGCAGTCTGACATATTTTCACGAGCCAGTTGTCTAACAGTAGCATATTTAGAATCAAACGCTTCACAAATAAAAAGCTCTTTGTTATCTAAAAACATTCTTTCCTGACCTTTAGCAGTTAAATAAGAAAAAGGTATTTCTTTGTCATAGCTTAATTCCTCATTCTGAATAGGTATCCCTTTAACTTTAATACTCATAAATTTTCCTCTTTATAATCATAAGATAAGAATTTATAGTTACTGTAAAACTTGAATGATTATACCATAGTATTATGTAAAAGTCTACAAATTTGCCTAAAAAACTCTTTGACAAAACAAAAAAATATGATATAATAGAAAGGTGGCAAATGGAAACAAACATTATTTTAAAATAATGATTAACGAACAACGCATTTTATTTTGTGTTGTATTTTTGTGTCAATTGGATGTCAGAAGTCGGATGTCGGAATAATTATTATTCTACAAAGAAATCACTCTAAATTTGATTTCTGATTTTTAAGTGAATAGTGAAGAGTGAATAGTACACGCTTCGCATGAGAAAGGAGAAGATCAAATTGGAAAAAGAAGAAAACATTTTAGGAAAAGAAAAAATAGGAAAATTAATTAGAAAATTTTCTGTTCCATGTATCATATCTTTATTAGTAAACTCTTTATACAACATAGTAGACCAAATATTTATTGGTTGGGGAGTTGGATATTTAGGAAATGGAGCAACTAATATAGTTTTCCCATTAACTATGGTATGCTTATCTTTTTCATTAATGTTTGGAGATGGAAGTTCAGCATATTTAAGCTTAAGACTAGGAGAAAAGAAAGAAAAAGAAGCAAGTAAAGGTGTTGGAAATGGTATTGCAATATCTATAATAACAGCAATAATTTTGTGCGCTATAATATTAATATTTTTACCACAATTACTTAATTTATTTGGATGTACAGAAGCTTTAAGAGATTATGCTTTAGGCTATGGCTTTATAATAGCAATAGGCTTGCCATTTATGATGGTAGGAACAACTCTAAACTCTATAATAAGAGCAGATGGAAACCCAAAATATGCAATGACATCAATGGTGTTAGGTGCCATATTAAATATTATATTAGACCCAATATTCATATTTGTATTTAAAATGGGAGTAGAAGGTGCAGCAATAGCAACTGTTATAAGTCAAATAGTAACATTTACAATGAATATAATGTATATTAAAAAATTCAAATCTATAAAAATAGGAAAAGAAGAATTTAAACTAAAATTAAAGGTAATACAAAAAGTATCAGCTTTAGGAATAAGTAGTTTTATTACTCAAATAAGTATAGTATTAGTAATAGCAGTTGAAAATAATTTACTTGGAAAATATGGGCAGGATTCAAAATTTGGTTCAGAAATACCAATTACTGTATTAGGAATTGTTATGAAAATAAGCCAAATATTAAATAGTATAGTAATAGGAATTGCAGCAGGTTCACAACCAATACTAGGTTATAACTATGGCGCAGGAAAAATGGATAGAGTAAAACAAACTTTAAAAATAGTATTAGGAACAAGTGTAGTAATTAGTACAATAGCATTTATACTATTCCAAACAATACCAGATAAATTAATTGCTATATTTGGTAGTGGAGATGAACTATACATGGAATTTGCATGTATATCATTTAGAACATATTTAATGCTATGTATATGTAATGGAATACAAATTCCAGCAGGAATATTCTTCCAAGCAATAGGAAAAAGTGCAAAAAGTGCAATACTTTCATTATCAAGACAGATACTATTCTTAATACCAGCAATGGTGGTACTTGGAGAATTATTTGGAATAAAAGGTTTCCTATATTCAGGACCATTTGCAGATGGTTTAGCCTTCATAATAGCAGGATTATTACTTATAATTGAAATAAAAAATCTTGGGAAAGCAAAAATAAAAAGTGAAGCTTTAGAAGATAACACATCAGAAGATAACAAACTAGATAAACATATGGTAATAACAATATCAAGAGAATACGGCTCAGGAGGAAGATATGTAGGAAGACTAATTGCAGATAAACTAGGAATAAAATTCTATGACAAAGAAATAATAACAAAATTAGCAGAAAAAACTGGACTATCAGAAGAATACATAGAAAGCAATGAGCAAAAGAAAGAATTACTTGCTAACTTAAATAACGGATACTATTTTGGTTTAAACAATAGTGACGAACTATTCTTAAAAGAAGCTGAGCTAATAAAAGAATTAGCAAGCAAAGAATCTTGTGTAATAATAGGAAGATGTGCAGACTTTACTTTAAAGGACAGAAAAAATGTAATAAAAGTATTTATATATAGCAATATGGAAGACAAAATAAAAAGAGCAACTGAATTTTACCACCTTGATACAGAAAAAGCACAAAAAGAAATAAGTAGAATAGATAAACTAAGAGCAAATCACTACAAATACTACACAGAGAAAGAATGGAATAACCATTCAAACTACGATATATGCATAAATACAGCTACATTAGGAGTAGAAAAAACAGCAGATTTAGTGTGTGAAGTTGTCACAGAAAAAACAAAATTATAAGTTAATATAATAGTAAAATATAGAAAGACTGAATGCTAAAACATTCAGCCTTTCTATATTTAAATGTATATAAAGTAAAATTATTAAATATGTAAATATGTTTAAAAAATTACTTTTATACTTAAAAATATATGATATAATTAAATAAAACTTAAGGAGAAAAATATATGAAAAAAATAAGAAAAATAATAATAGCAATAGTTACAATAATAATACTAGGAATAATAGTAGTATTTGGAATAAACCAATATGTAAAATCAGTTGCAAGTAGAAACATTATACAAGAAGTAAAAAATGCAAAGGAGTCAGATGCAATATTAGTATTAGGCTGCCAAGTAATGGAAGATGGCTCTTTAAGTTTAATGTTAAAAGATAGACTAGATAAAGCAGTAGAACTATATAAACAAGGTATATCAGAAAAGATAATAGTATCAGGAGACCATGGAAGAGAAGAATATGACGAAGTAAATGCTATGAAAAAATACTTAATAGAAAATGAAATACCAAGTGAAAGCATATTTATGGACCATGCAGGCTTCTCAACCTATGAAAGTTTATATAGAGCAGGGTATATATTCAAAGTAGAAAAACTAACGGTAGTAACACAAGAATATCACTTATATAGAGCAGTATATATAGGAAACAAACTAGGAATAGAAACATATGGCGTACCAGCAATAAAAACACAATATTATGGACAAACATCAAGAGAGATAAGAGAAATACTAGCAAGAGATAAAGACTTTATAAAATGTATATTAAAATCAAAACCTACTTATTTAGGTGAGAGCATACCAGTAAGTGTGAATGGAGATTTGACGAACGACTAAAATTCAAATTTATACTTGCAAACACAAAAACAATATAGTATAATAAATACAGTTTAATTTAATTGCATTTTAAAAAGAAAACAAGTAATAATTTTATAGTTACAACAAATAAAGAGAGGTAGTGGTTTGCTGAAAACTATCAGAATATAAAATTATGAAATACAATTCTTACAGTAATTAACGTACAAGCTACGAACAGCTTATAATAAGGTATAAACAAAATTTATATAAATAAAGGTGGTACCACGAGTCAAATCGTCCTTTAATATAAGGAGATTTGGCTCTTTTGTTAAAAGTAGGATAAAATTAAAATATAAGAAAGGAATGAAAACAATGACACTAGTAGAAGAATTAAAATGGAGAGGACTAATTAAAGACATTTCTAGTCCAGATTTAGAAGAAAAATTAAATAATGGAGGTTTAACATTTTATATAGGAACAGACCCAACAGCAGATAGCTTACATGTAGGGCACTTATCAAGCTTCCTAATTTCAAAAAGACTAAAAGATGCAGGACACACACCAATACTATTAGTAGGTGGTGGAACAGGAATGATAGGAGACCCACGACCAACAACAGAAAGAGCAATGGCAACCAAGAAAGAAGTAAACGCAAACTTTGAAAAACTAAAAGCCCAAGTAGAAAAAATATTTGGCTTCGAAGTAGTAAATAACAACGACTGGTATAAAGACATAAATGTAATAGACTTTTTAAGAGACTATGGAAAATACTTTAATGTAAATTACATGTTAGACAAAGACATAATAAGAAGAAGACTAGACTCAGGGATAACCTACACAGAATTTTCATACATGATATTACAAGCCCTAGATTTTAAATACCTACACGAACACAAAAATGTGAACTTACAATGTGCAGGTTCAGACCAATGGGGAAATATAACAGCAGGGATAGACTTAATTAGAAAATCAACAGGAGACGAAGTATACGGTTTCACAATGCCATTAGTAACAGACTCACAAGGAAAGAAATTTGGAAAAAGCGAAGGAAACGCCCTATGGCTAGACAAAGAAAAAACATCAAGCTATAAACTATACCAATTCTTCACAAATGTAGAAGACTCAATGGTAATAGATTACCTAAAAATATACACCTTCCTATCAAAAGAAGAAATAGAAGAATATGAAAGAAAAAATAACGAGCACCCAGAATACAGAGAAGCCCACAAAGCACTAGCAAGAGAAATAATAACATTCTTACACGGGAAAGAAGAATATGAAAGAGCAGTAAACTTAGCAGACCATCTATTTAACAATAAATATAATGACCTAACCAAAAAAGACATAGAAGACCTATTCGGAAACGAACAAATAAAAGAGGTAGAAGCAAATCAAACAATAGCAGATTTAGCTGTAAACATAGGAGCAGCATCAAGCAAAAGAGAAGCAAGAGAATTTATAGGAAACGGAGCAATATCAGTAAACGGAGAAAAAATAACAGACGTAAATCAAGTTATAGATGAAAATATGTTTATAGAAGGAACATATATAATAGTAAAAAGAGGCAAGAAAAACTCATATATAGGAAAGAAAACAAACTAATCAAAAATATCGAAAAACAATAAAAAAGTATTGACAAACAAAATTATAAATAATATACTAAAACACAATAGAGGAGGAATATAAAATGAAAATATTAGGAAAGAAAAGCTTATCATCAAAGGTGTATGTGGCTTTACAAATTTTATTTGCTATAATTGTATTAGCAGATATATCAGTATTTGGTCTTGTAGTTTTAACTATATTAGGTCAAACATCAATGAATATATTAAGGGAAAATTTTACAATAGACCCAATTACAATAGCTATAATAACCTTTTTTATAACAGGATTAATTGCATTATATATAATATGTAATTTTATAGAAATATTTGAAAATTTAAAAGAGAGTAAACTATTTGAACAAACTAATAGTAAATATTTAAAAAATATATCAAGGTCTTCTATATTAATAAGCATAGTATATTTTATACTTCTAATAACTTTAGAAATTTTGTTAAAAGTACAATATTTAACAATAGGAGAAGAAGTCCTTGTAAAATTATTAGTTTTGGTATTTGCTGTTGCCTTTCTGATTTTTGGTGTTGGAATAAAAATACTAAATGAAATTTATAAAAAAGCAATTGAATATAAAGAAGAGAACGAACTTACTATATAAGGAGGAATACTAATGGCAATTATAGTAAATTTAGATGTAATGATGGCAAAACGAAAAATATCTTCTCAAGAATTAGCTGAGAAAATAGGTATTACAAAAGCTAATCTTTCTATACTAAAAACAAATAAGGGCAAAGCAATAAGGTTTTCTACTTTAGATAAAATATGCGAAGTATTAGAATGTAAACCAGGAGATATTTTAGAATATAAAAATAATTAAGGAGATTTATAATAATTATGGGAGAGATTTTAATTCTAGGTGGTATACTATTTCCACTATTTGGATTACCTTGGGTGTTAACAATAATAAATACAATTAATTTAATTAGTAAGGAAAAAATAAAAGAAAATGTGGTTGACTTTTTAATTATTGCATTAGGAATAATATTTACAATTCTGCTATATTGTTATAACTCTTATGAAGATTATAATATTCAACTTAGAATAAGCTATGGTCAGATAGGTGGAACAGGATTTTACCATGCACCAATAGCATGGAATTCTATGCCAACAATTATAGTATTAGCAATTATTTCTATAGTAAGCTATATAATAGTCAGAATAAACAAATTAGATTTACCACCATTAATAATTGTAGTATGTATGTCTGGAATGATAATAGGAATAATGCTTAGTTTAGTATGGATGATTCAAATATCTAAAAACTTACAAGAATTTTTAAATATATATTACTTATTATTTCCTATCAACTATATAATATGTGTAATAAGAATATGTAAAGAAGTAATATATGAATACGATAATATTCAAAAAGAAAGAAAACAGTATAATAATAAAATTTTAGATATATGTAGTAAAATATTAAGTGATAGTAGTACTTGGCCAGGTATAGCAATAATTATAACAATACCAATGTTAATTATAATTATTACAATTTTAACATTATGTGGTCAAAGACCAGATGAATTAATACGAGCATTTACTGAAACAAGTGACTGGAAGCTTTCTACAAAAATATCACCACCACCAATAGAATATGATGCACATTACTTATGTACAGTATCATTAAGAGGACATAAGGAATTAGTAAAACCACTAAGATATGGAATTCGTAAAAATAATAGAATAGTAGTAAACAGGCAACTATGTGTAGCAAATGCATTTGAAGATTATATACAAGAAAAACTACCAAAAACGCATCATTTTATAAGATATGTATATGATAAATATGGATATCCACTATCAAAACATATAAAAACAGCAAAAGCAGCAGATATAACATATATATTAATGAAACCACTAGAATACTTTTTTGTAATATTTTTATATTTATTTGATAAAAAACCAGAAAATAGAATAGCAGTGCAATATTTGCCTAATAAACAAATTATTATAAAAGAAAATTAGGGTATAGCTTAAAAAATCAAGCTATGAATTAAATTTTGAACTAGTCTTTAAAATTTAATTTGATATAAAAAACTTTTTATGATAAGATTAAAAATAAAAGGAGAATTAAGAGATGAAAAATAAAAAAAATATAATACTAATAGCTATAATAATAATTGCACTAATTATTATAGGAATTATATGTATAGGCAAACAAAAAGTAAGCCCAGAAGATGTGTTAAAACAATATATGTCATATATAACAAATAAAGACTATGAAGCAATGTATGAGTTAACTACTAAAAATACAGAAAAAGAGGAATACATAACAAGAAACAAAAACATTTACGAAGGTATTGAAGTAAGTAAAATAGATATAAATGTTGCGAAGACGTCAAAAAATGGGAAAGAAGCGGAAGTTATATATACAACAGTAATGGATACCATTGCGGGTGAAATAAGCTTTTCAAATACTGCTAATTTAGTTAAGGAAGATGATATCTATAAAATAAAATGGGCTTCAAACATTATATTTCCAAGTTTAAAAGAAGGTTACAAAGTAAGAGTATCAACATTAGAAGCAAAAAGAGGTCAAATATTAGATAGAAATGGAAATGTTCTAGCTGGGGAGCAAACAGCATCACAAATAGGGTTAGTTCCAGGTAAAATGAATATAGAAACTAAAGAGCAAGATATAAAAAATATATCAGGGCTTTTGGGAATATCAGAAGAAAGTATTAACAATAGCTTATCAGCATCATATGTTAAAGAAGATACTTTTGTGCCTTTAAAAACAGTATTAAAAAGTGAAACTACACTAAAACAAGCATTATTAGAAATTAAAGGAATAAAAATAGTTGATACAGAAGAAAGAATTTATTCATTAGGTGAGGCTAGTTCGCATTTATTAGGATATGTTCAGGGAATTAGTGCAGAAGAACTAGAAGAAAAGACAGATGAAGGATATACTTCAAGTAGCTTAATTGGTAAATCAGGTTTAGAAAGAACATATGAGAATAGATTAAGAGCTATAAATGGAAAAGAAATATATATAGTAGATGAAAATAATGATAAAGTAAAAACATTAGCAAAAGTAGACTTAAAAAATGGAGAAGATATAAAACTAACAATAGATTCAAATATTCAACAAAAATTATATGAAAAATTTAAACAAGATAAAAGTGCATCAGTTGCAATAAATCCAAAAACAGGAGAGATATTAGCTGCTGTTAGTACCCCAACATTTGATTCAAATCATTTTAGTTTAGGAATGACTAATAGCAAATGGAACGAATTAACACAAAGTGAAAATAAACCACTATACAACAGATTTTTAGCAAGCTATGCACCAGGTTCTTCATTTAAGCCAATTACAGGAGCAATAGGCCTAAATACAAATGCATTTACATCAGATGAAGACTTTGGAACAAGTGGAACTAAATGGCAAAAAGATTCAAACTGGAAAGATTTTTATATAACAACACTTTCTACATATGGTGGAAAAGCCAACTTACAAAATGCACTAATATATTCAGATAACATATACTTTGCAAAAGCAGCACTTAAAATAGGAAAAGAAAATTTTGCAAACAATTTACAAAATATAGGATTTAATAAAACAATAGAAACAGTATTAGGAGATGTAAAATCAAGCTATTCTGATTCAGATACATTTGATACAGAAACATCACTTGCAAACAGCGGATATGGACAAGCACAAGTATTAGCAAATCCAATTCATATGGCAATGGTATATTCAGCATTTGTAAATGAAGGAAATATAATAAAAGCATATATAGAATATAAAGAAACACCAGTAGCAACCTATGAAATACAAAAAGCCTTTAGTAAAGAAACTGCAAACACAATAAAAGAAGCACTAATACAAGTAGTAGAAAATCCAAATGGAACAGCTAATTCGGCAAAAATAGAAGGACTAACAATAGCAGGGAAAACAGGGACAGCAGAAATAAAAACATCAAAAGATGATAAAGAAGGAAGAGAAATAGGATGGTACAATACCTTTATAGCAGATGAAAATAGTGAAAAACAATTGTTAATAGTAAGTATGGTAGAAGACGTACAAGGAAGAGGCGGAAGCCACTATGTGGTAGACAAAGTAAAAGATATACTAAAATAATAGAGTGTCCAAAAGGGTAATCTGTCCCTTTTGGACATTTAAACATGAATATTAATCACATACAAAATTTGACAAATTTGCCTAAATATGCTATAATAAATTAGTGGCGCAAATAAAAATGAAGCGTCAGAAAGGATGTTAAATATAAATGGTAGATAGTAAAAGTGCCCTGAAAATCAAGCAACTAATTAGTGTGTTTATTATAATAATGACACTAGGTACATGCATAGGGTTATTTGAAACTAACGAAAGAGAAAGTCAAATTGCAAAATTTGAAGTGAAAAAAGAAATTGAAACAACAAAAGAAGAAAAAGTAGAAATAGCAAGAACAACAAGTAATGAAAGAAATGTAAAAGTAACATCAAGGTCAGAAGTAAATAGAACAGCAAAGGAAAACACACCAGCACAAGCGGTAGTTAAATATGTAAAAATAGAAGAAATTAAAATATCAAGAGATATGGACTTAACTAAAAGAACAGGAGTATCAAAAGAAGACTTTAATAAATTAATGCAAAATTTAAAAGTAGATACATCAGGTTTCTTTAAAAGAAATAGTAACAAAATTTATGATTTATGCGAACAATATGAAATAAACGAAATATTTTTCTGTGGGCTTATAGCAGCAGAATCGGGATGGAACATATCATCAAACCATAGAAATGCAAACAACTATATAAGTATGATGTCAAACGGAAAACTAATAAAATATGCATCAGAAAGTGAAGGATTAGAAGCAGCAACTAAATTATTACACAATAGATACTTAACACCAGGTGGTTCATGCTACTGCGGAAAAACATTAGCTGGAGTACAAAGACGCTTTTGCCCTAATTCATCAACTTGGGTAGGACTTGTATTTGGATGTATGAAACAAGTTATAAAATAATACTTGCAAAGTTAATAAAACTGTGTTAAAATACATTATGTAACTTATTGAAAATTAAAAATGAAATTCGTTTTTAAAAATCTAAAGCACCTAAATAGGAGGGCATCAAATGAAAAAGGTTTTGAAAGTGACATTAAAAATCATAGCAACAATAACCTTAGTTTATGTAGCAGCAATAGCTATATTAACAGCATTAGTTCCAAAGCTTGTTCCTAACGAGGAAGAAGATGACGACTATGATGAGTTATATGACAATCCGAAGCTTAGGCAGGACTTAGAAGAATTCGGAAGGTTATATGATGAGTATGAAGAAGAAAAAAAGTCAGACAGCGAGAATGCAAATGCTGGAATAGTATAATTAAATAAAAAATAAGGGGTATGAAAATTACAATAATTTCATGCCCTTTTATTTTTATAAATCACTTGACAACACAAAACAAATGTTTTAAAATAATATTAGGTGTTAATTATGGAAAAACAAATTTTACATGTAGATGTTAATAATGCATTCTTATCATGGACAGCAGTAGAAATGCTAAAAAATGGAGAAACTTTAGACATAAGAACTATACCAGCAATAATAGGTGGAGATGAAGATAAAAGACACGGAATTGTTTTAGCAAAAAGTAATTTAGCAAAACAAGTAGGAATTCAAACAGGAGAGCCCATCTTTTTTGCAAGAAAAAAATGTCCAAACTTACAAATGTTCCAAGGAAATTTCACAGTATATAGAAAATATTCAAATGCATTATACAATATATTGTCAGAATATACAGACAAAATAGAACGATTTTCAATAGACGAATGCTTTATGGACATGACAGGTTATATTCCAAAAGGAAAAGACTTATTAGAAATAGCATATGAAATAAACAAAAGAGTAAAACAAGAATTAGGCTTTACTGTAAATATAGGGGCAGCGCATAATAAACTTTTAGCAAAAATGGCATCAGACTTTCAAAAACCAGACAAAGTACATACTCTATTTGAAAACGAAATAGAAACTAAAATGTGGAACCTCCCAATATCGGAACTATTTATGGTAGGAAGAAGAAACTTACCGAAATTTCAAAAAATGGGAATAAAAACGATAAAGGATTTAGCAATAAGGGATAAAACACAAATAATAAAAGCATTTGGAAAATATGGTAAAATGATATGGGAATATGCAAATGGAATAGATGATTCAGAAGTTATATATGAAGAACAAAAGCCAAAAGGAATAGGTAATTCTATAACCTTGCCATATGATTATGCAAATATAGAAAAAATAGAAGAAGTATTAGTAGCATTAGTAGAACAAGTAAGTTATCGTTTAAGGTGTAATAACATGTTAGCAGAAGTAGTAAATGTACAAATAAAAACAAATGAATTTAAAGTATATTCTCATCAAAGAAAAATGTTAGTGCCAACAGATAATACAAAAATAATATTAGAAGAAGCAAAAAAGTTACTATATGAATTATATAACAAAGTGCCAATAAGGTTAATAGGTGTAAGAGTAGATAAACTAACCGATAAAGAGCAAATACAACTTTCGCTATTTGACAATACATCAAAAAAACAAACACAACTAGATAAAGTAGTAGATGAATTAAAAGAAAAATACGGACAGGATAAAATAACTAGAGCAGGAAAAATGAACATAGATAAAAATATTAAATTTAAGGACTAATAAAAGTAGAAAAAAGTCGAATTAAAGCATATTATATACTAATAGTATTTGAACTAAAATACTATTAGGAGGTGAAAAAATTATGTTTGAAGAGGAATGCTGCAGAAAAAGAAAATGCTGTATTGATTTAATATTAGTTATACTAATAGTATTGTTCGCTTTCATATTAGGGATAATATTAGGTGCACTTACAGGTTTACTCGCTCTTTTAGGTGCTGGTGCATTTATAGCAATTGCACTTATATTATTGATTCTAATAATTATTAGAATTATAATGCTTATTTGTTGTAGAAAAAGATGCTAGAATTATAAAAACAAAAGATAATTAAACCAACAATTTAGAGCTAATAATAAAATATTTATTGTAGGGGTCGACGCCTTCGGCGACCCCTACAAAATAAATAATGTAATTTACTATAATTTATAATTGACAAAACAATATAAAAAATAATATATTAAATAAAAAGGGGGATTTACAATTGGCAATGATAATAGATGGAAAAGCATTTTCAAAAAAAATAAGAGGACAAGTTAAAGAAGAAGTAGAAGTATTAAACAAAAAAGGAATAAAACCAAAACTTGCAGTAATAATGGTAGGAGAAGACCCAGCATCAAAAGTATATGTTAGAAACAAAAGCAAAGCATGTAATGAAGCAGGAATAGAATATGAAGAATTCATACTAAATGAAAATACAGAAATGGACGAGCTATTGAACTTAATAGAAAATTTAAATAATAGAAAAGATATACATGGAATACTATTGCAAAGTCCAATTCCAAAACATTTAAATATAGACAAAGCTTTTGGAACAATAGATTATAGAAAAGATGTAGATGGTTTTCATCCAATAAATATAGGAAAGCTAGCACTAAATAAACAAACCTTCATATCATGCACACCACATGCAGTTATGAAAATGCTAGAAGAATACGAAATAGAATTAAAAGGGGCGAATGTAGTAATTCTAGGAAGAAGCAACATAGTAGGAAAACCACTAGCACAGTGTTTATTAAATAAAGATGCAACAGTAACAATATGCCATTCGAAAACAAAAAACATAGAAGAAATAACACGAAACGCAGACATACTAATTTCAGCAATAGGGAAACCAAAATTTGTAACTGCAAATATGGTAAAAGAAGGCGCAGTAGTAATAGATGTAGGAATAAATAGATTAGAAACAGGCATAGTAGGAGATGTAGACTTCGAAGAAGTATCAAAAAAGGCATCACACATAACGCCAGTACCAGGTGGAGTAGGACCAATGACAATAGCAATGCTGCTAAACAATGTAGTAATAGCAGCAAAAGGGCTAGAAGAAAAATAAGAAAAATAAAACTAAATAAGGGGCTTATCAAAAATGATGGGCTCTTTTTGTTTATATAAAATAGGAGGTAACATGGAAAAAGATATAGGGGCAATTATCAATCGCCCGAAAAGAAAACAATTAAGAATAAAAGATTATAATTATCGGAAAACAAGGATATTATTTTATAACCATATGTACAAAAGATAGAAAACGTATATTATCAAAAATTCAGTATAACAATGAATGGAAGATAAATTGTAAAAGTAAATATTGTTCACTAGTATTAACAAAACAAGGAAATATAGCAAATAGGAGTATAGAAAATATAAAGTTAATATATAAAAATACAGAAATAAAAGAATATTAATTATGTCAAACCACATACATATCTTGTTAGAAATAAAAGATACAAGCAATAATACTATTTCTAATATAGTTAAAAATCTAAAATCGGAGATTTCTAAAAAGGTAGGAGAGTCTATTTGGCAAAAATCATTTTATGAACATTTAATTAGAGATGAAAAAGAATATATGCAGATAAAAGAATATATAATGAATAATCCTTTTAACTGGAATAAAGACCAATATTATTATTAAGCGGGCGATTGATAATCGCCCCTACATATAAAAATAAATATTAAATAGTAAAGAAAAGAGGAAAAAATGAACGAAATACAATACTGGATATGGCTTTCTAGAATAGAAAAATTAGGAAGCATAAAATTACAAAGACTATTACAAAAATATAAAACACCAAAAAATATTTGGAATGCAAAAGAAGAGGACTTATTAAAAATAGAGGGAATAGGAAAAGAAATAGCAAAACAAATATTGAATAAAGAATATAGAACTAACTTAGAAAAATATGAAAAATATATGCAAGAAAATAGAATAGAATTAATTCATATATATGATAAATGCTATCCGCAAGAATTAAATAAAATATATGATAAACCAATAATTCTATATGTTAAAGGAAACAAAGAATTATTAAACCAGTTTAAACTAGCAATAATAGGCTGTAGAGAACATACAAAATATGGAGAAATAGTAGCAAAAAATATATCATATGAAATAGCAAAAAATGGAATTATAACAGTAAGTGGCTTAGCAAAAGGAATAGATAGTATAGCCCATATATTAACTTTGCAAGCAAAAGGAAAAACAATAGCAGTAATAGGAAGCGGAATAGATAATATATATCCAACTGAAAACATTAAACTCGCAAATGAAATAATAAAAAATGGAGGACTAATTATATCAGAATATGTTATAGGGACAAAAGCACAAAAAATGAACTTTCCAGCAAGAAATAGAATAATAAGTGGCTTATCAAATGGAGTAGTTGTAGTAGAAGCAAAAAAGAAAAGCGGAACAATGATAACAGTAGATTTTGCCCTAGAACAAGGAAAAGAGGTATTCGCAGTTCCACGGAAATATACTAAGCAAAAATTCTGAAGGAACAAACGAATTAATAAAACAAGGGGCAAAATTAGTAACGAATGTAGAAGATATATTGGAAGAATTTTAACACTAATATTTATTATTAAAATAAGCCACCTTATGCATTTATATATATTAAAATAAAAATCGAACCCTCCAAGCTTACAGGTATTCCTCCTCCTCAAAGGGCTGTCGGGCTTCAATTTTGATTTTAATATATATAAACACATAAAGTTACTCTATAAATTGTTATTTAGCATTTTTTACATTTTTAAAGCAAAAAATTACTTGTCAATTTTGCAATGTTATAGTACAATTCAAATAAGAAATAAGAAAAAATAAATGGAGAAATATATGGAAAATGTAGTTTTAGAAAAAAGTGCAAATCAAGTAGTAGAAGATAAAATGCTTAAGTATAAAAAGCAAAAAAATATAGAACTGTATAAATCTTATAGAGTTTTTTCGTTTGACTTATTATTTTATTATGCAATAATTTACTTATTTTTGAGCATAGAAAAAGGTTTAACTGCAGCTCAAATATTACAATTTGATGCTTTTTATATATTGTTTAAGTCGGTTGTTCAAATACCTTCAACAATAATAATACAAAAAATAGGTAAAAGAAAAAGTATAGTATTTGCAAGTATAATATTAGCAATTCATATGCTGTTTATAATATTTGCTCCAAATTTTAATATATTATTAGTATCTCAATTTTTATGTGCCTTAGGTTATACAATAAAAGCAACTTGTGAAACAGATATGCTATATGATTCAATAGAACATGGAGAAAAAAGAGGAAGTACATTTGCAAAAATAGATGGAAAAGCAACTGCTAGACATTACTATATAGAAGCAATATCAGCTATAATAGCGGGATTTCTATTTGTAGTAAATCCATATATACCAATGATATTAAGTTTCTTGGTATTACTATGGATTGCAATTATTTCTACAAAATTTGAAGAAATACAAGTAAAACAGCAAGAAGTTAGAATATCAGAACAATTTAGAAACTTAAAATATTCATTTAGAAATATATTCCGCTCTAAAAGATTAGTAAGTTTATTGATATTTAATTGTTTAATGATATCTATGATAAAAATTATGCAAAATTTAAGGAATACAGTATTATTAGAAATAGGAATGCCAGAACAATACTTTGGACTAATATTTGCAATATTAGGAATAATATCTGGAATAGCTACAAAAAATCAGGATAAAATCCATAAAAGATTTAGAAATTCGACACTTACAGTTTTAGCTTTCCCAACTGCAATATCATGCTTATTACTGGGAATATTTCTAATGTTTGATATAAATATAAAAATAATATTTCCAATAGTTTTTGCACTATTTGCAATTCAATATATAGCAAAAGGACCATACTATGTATTAATAAAAAGATACTTAAATAATTTTACTAATGGAGAAAAAAGGGTAAAAATTGCAACAGCTAATAACCTAATAGAAAATTTAATAGTATCAATATTAGTATTTGGAGCTTCAAGTATAATAAATATTTTACCAATAGATACAACACTAATTATAATAGGATCTATAAGCACAATATTAGTTACAATTGCACTAGATAAAATGAGGTATACAGTAGGCTTAAAACCTGAAGAGTATAGCAAAAAAGAAATTTTATAAAAAGGTTTGACAAATATAAAAAGTTAATAGATAATATATATGAATTTATGAGAAAATTGAACAAAAGATTTTCAAAATACAAAGGAGGAAAAATTAAAATATGTACATATTTAACAAGATAACAGTAAACCCACAATTGCCAAAAAGAATAGAAAAATTAGGAGAAATAGCAAATAATTTATGGTGGTCATGGAATACAGAATTTTTAAGACTGTTTAAGAAAATAGATATGGATTTATGGGACACCATAGGAAAGAATCCAATAAAATTTTTAAGACTAGTATCACAAGAAAAGTTAGAAGAAGTAGCAAGAGATAATAGTTTTTTAAAAGAATATGATAAAATAGCAGAGGATTTTGAAAATTATATAAATAGCAAAAATACTTGGTACTCAAAAAATTATCCAAACAATGATAAAGATTTAATAGCATATTTTTCAGCAGAATATGGCTTAGACCAAATACTTCCAATATATTCTGGAGGTCTTGGAATATTATCAGGAGACCATTTAAAGTCAGCAAGTGATTTAGGTTTGCCATTAGTTGCAGTAGGTCTGTTATATAAAAATGGATATTTCAACCAAAAAATAAATGGATATGGAGAACAAGAAACAGAATATAAAAGTATAGAGGTTGACACTTTACCAATTACAGCTGTAAAAGATGAAGAAGGAAAAGATTTAATAATATATGTTAAACTACCCAAAAGAAGATTATATTTAAAAGTATGGAAAATTAATGTAGGAAGAATAAAACTATATTTAATGGATTCAGATATAGAAGAAAATAATGAAGAATATAGAAATATAACAACTACACTTTATGGTGGAGACCAAGAAATGAGAATAGCTCAAGAAATAGTTCTTGGAATGGGTGGAGTACGCTTATTAAAAACACTTGGTTTAAACCCAACAGTATATCACATGAACGAAGGGCATTCTTCATTCTTAATATTAGAATTAATAAAAAATATTATAAAAGAAAAACAAGTATCTTTCGAAATGGCAAAAGATATAGTTTCATCAAAAACAGTATTTACAACACATACACCTGTACCAGCAGGTAACGACATATTCCCAGTGGATTTAGTAGAAAAATATTTTAAGGACTATTGGGACAGATTTGGAATATCAAAAGAAGAATTTATGCAAATGGGAATGAAACCAAACCCAGAACAAAATTCAGGCTTTAATATGGGAGTGCTAGCACTAAAAGTAACAGGAAAGAAAAATGGAGTAAGTAAATTACATGGAGCAGTATCAAGAGAGTTATTCGCAGAAGTTTGGCCAGAAATTTCACCAGACGAATCTCCAATAACATATGTAACAAATGGAATACATACATGTAGCTGGCTTGCACCAAATTTAAAAGAACTATATAATGAATACCTAATGCCATACTGGCAAGATAATATTCACAAAAATGAAACTTGGGAAAGAATAGATTCTATACCAGATGAAAAACTATGGAAAGAACATTTTGTAAGAAAACAAAAATTAATGGAAACAGCAAAAGAAAATATAACAACAAGGTTACGCAGATGTGGATACCCATATGAACAAATAAATGAAATAACTTCAAAATTAAATCCAAATGCACTAACAATAGGTTTTGCAAGAAGGTTTGCAACATATAAAAGAGCAACATTATTATTTAGAGATTTAGAAAGAATTACACAAATATTAAACGATGAGAAAAAACCAGTACAAATATTCATAGCAGGAAAAGCTCATCCAAAGGATAAAGAAGGACAAGACCTAATAAAATACATACACGAAATATCAATGAAACCACAATTCAAAGGAAAAATATTCTTACTAGAAAATTACAATATGGAAATGTCAAGCTATTTAATAAGCGGTGTAGATGTATGGTTAAATACACCAAGAAGACCAATGGAAGCCTCAGGAACAAGTGGAGAAAAAGCATCTGTAAATGGTGTTGTAAACTTTAGTATATTAGATGGATGGTGGGCAGAAGGATATAACCAAAAAAATGGATGGGCAATAGGAACAAATAAAGAATATGACAATTATGAAATACAAGACAATGAAGACAGTAGTAGCATATATAACATATTAGAAAATAAAATAATACCAGCATATTATGAACAAAATTCCAAAGGAATATCTAAAAAATGGATAGAACTAATGAAAAATTCTATAAAAAGCACAGGAGGAAACTATAGTACTTCAAGAATGCTTGTAGACTATACACAAAAATTATATATGCCACTTGTAAAACTATATAATAATTACTATACAGACCTAAGTTTAGTTGGTGAATTTAATGAATGGAAAAGAGAAACTAACAGAAACTGGAACAATATTATAATAAAAGAACAAAATAACTTAAACAATGTTTCAGTAGATGCAGGAGACATTATAAAAGTAGCATGTGAAATAACCTTACCAAACATAAAAGTAGAAAATATAGAAGCACAAGTATATTATGGAAAAATAAAAGAAAATGGCATGGTAGAAAAAATATCAGTAATTCCAATGCAAATGGTAGAAGAAAATGGAGAAGAAAGAAAATACAAATATGAAGCACAAATAGAATTAACAACCGGCGGAAACTACGGCTATACCTTCAGAGTAATGCCAAAACATGAAATGATATTAGATTCAGAAAACCTGAATTTGGTTAAATGGATAGAAAAATAAATTGAAAAGTACATTATTTCAAGCTAAAACTGTAGGGGCTTAACCAGTAAGGAATACTAGAGAGAATTTACCGAATTAAGCCCTTTCCCGTTTAAAATCACAATCAAAAAATACATGGAAAAATGCTAAGAATATATTGACAGAAAAATTGGTTATTAGCAAAATATAAATATATAAGTTTGTGTACATAAAATTAAATTAAAAAGTACAAAATAGCAAAAGAAAGGAAAATGGAAATGTTAAAAACAAAAGAACAAAAAGCAATAACATTAATAGCATTAGTAATAACAATAATAGTAATGATAATATTAGCGGGAGTAGCAATAAGTCTAACTATAAAAGATAATGGAATATTTACAAGAGCAAAAATAGCAAGAAATGAATACAAAAGAGCTGAGGAAGAAGAAAAAAATGAAATAGAAGACGCATATGGCGAAATTATGCTTGCTACAAGTGATGATGCAAAAGTAACAATATCAATGAAAGACTTAAATACTTTAATAAAAAATAAAATAGCAGAAGCAACACCAGATTATGCAAATGGACAAGAAATAACATTTACTAATAAGACTTATACAGCAGAAAATGATGGATATATTCAACTAAGGTTTAATTATACTGCAGGAGTGAGTGATGTAAACGATGCGTTATATATTAATGAAAGACTTGTTTTTTATAATTGTGCTAATGTTATATGGCAAAATCCATGTACACCAATATTTCAAGTAAAAAAAGGTGATATTATAAGATATACGAACAGGGCACAACAAGTATTTGGGACATATTATCCATATAGATAATAAATATATTAAAACTAGCTTAGCACCACATTTCTGAAGTTTTTTATATAAAAGTAAGTATGATATAATAAGTTAAAATGAAAAAGAATTAGAAAAAAATAAATGCATATTTACAAAACATGTAAAATATGATACAAATATATAACAAAGAAAAATTAAAAGGGAGTAGCTTATAAACTACTAATCAACATCTCGGCATAAAATGCATGGTTAGTAACCTTTAAGGTAAGCAAGACTTTTAAGGAATAAGACATGAAAGTGTAAAAAATTCTTTAAAAGTCTTTTTTTGGTATATAATAATAAAAAAGGAGAGGATTTTATTGGATAAAAAATGGTTTAATAAAACAATTGAAGAAGTTTGCAAAACTTTTGAAGTAGATTTAAACAAAGGGCTAGATGAAGAACAAATAAAAAAATCAAGAGAAAATTTCGGAACAAATGAACTAGAAAGTAAAAAGAAAAAAAGTATACTTATGAAATTCTTAGAACAATTTAAAGATTTCATGATTATTGTACTAATCATAGCTGCAATAGTATCAGGAGCAATTGGAATAGTAGAAGGAGAAGGAATAACAGATACAATTATTATTTTAATAGTAGTTATTGTAAATGCTATTATAGGTGTAGTACAAGAAAGCAAAGCAGAAAAATCATTAGAGGCCTTGCAAAAATTAAGTAACCATGTAGCAAAAGTAATACGAAATGGAAGCATACAAGTAGTTCCTTCTAAAGAATTAGTACCAGGAGATATAGTAATACTAGAAACAGGAGATTATGTACCAGCTGATTTAAGAATAGTAGAAGCCATCAATTTAAAAGCACAAGAATCCTCATTAACAGGCGAATCTGTACCAGTTGACAAAAATATAAATGTAATAGAAGAAACTGAGGTGGGAATTGGAGATAGAGCTAACATATTATTTTCTTCTAGCTTAATTACTTATGGAAGAGGAAGAGGAATAGTAATAGAAACTGGTATGAATACAGAAGTAGGGAAAATTGCAGGTATTATAAATGAAACAATAGATAGTGAAACTCCTCTTCAAAATAAATTAAACAAATTAGGTAAAACATTAGGAATAGTAGCTTTAATTATATGTATAGTTATATTTTTAATAGGAATTTTATATGGAAAAAATGCTATAGATATGTTTATGACAGCTGTTAGTTTAGCAGTAGCCGCAATACCAGAAGGATTAGTTGCAGTATCTACTATTGTTTTAGCAATTGGTGTACAAAGAATGGTTAGTAAAAATGCAATAATAAAAAAACTTCCAGCAGTAGAAACATTAGGTAGTAGTACAGTAATTTGTTCTGACAAAACAGGAACTTTAACTCAAAATAAAATGACAGTACAAAAAATATTTGTAGATAATGAACTAATGGATTTAGAAACATTAACAAAAGAAGAAACAAACATAGATGAAATTAGTGAGTTAGAAAGATTAATTCATATTTCTATGCTTTGTAATGACACTAAAATCGATTCAAGCAACTCATTATCAGGAGATCCAACAGAAACAGCACTAGTAGATATGGGATTTAACTTAAATTTTGAGCCATCTCTATACGAACAAAACCCAAGAGTAGAGGAAATTCCTTTTGACTCACAAAGAAAATTAATGACTACTGTTCATAAAATAGGAGAGAAATATTTAGTATATACAAAAGGTGGAGTTGATGAACTACTAAAAATATGTAATTCTTATATTATAAATAGAACTATAAAAAATGATTTAGAAGACTATAAGAAGGCTATTGAAAATAGAAATGAAGAAATGGCAAAAGAAGCATTAAGGGTACTTGCTTTTGGATATAAAGAATTAGACCATATGCCTTCAAAAGAAGAAATGAAAAACATAGAACAAGACTTAATATATGTAGGAATGGTAGGAATGATAGACCCACCAAGAGAAGAAGCAAAACAAGCAGTAGAAAAATGTAAAACAGCAGGAATAAAAACAGTAATGATTACAGGAGACCATAAAATTACAGCAATAGCAATAGCTAAAAAGCTAGGAATATTAGAAAATGATGATGAAGCAATAACAGGTAGCGAACTTGAAAAAATGAGCCAAGAAGAATTAGAAAAAAATGTAAAACATTACAGTGTATATGCAAGAGTAAGCCCTGAGCATAAAGTAAGAATTGTAAAAGCATTGCAAAAAAATGGAGAAATAGTTGCAATGACAGGAGATGGGGTAAATGATGCACCAGCACTAAAAACAGCAGATATAGGTTGTGCTATGGGAAAAGTAGGAACAGATGTTGCAAAAGAGGCAGCCGATGTCATTTTAACAGACGACAATTTCGCAACTGTAGTATCAGCAGTAGAAGAAGGAAGAAGAATATATGACAATATATTAAAAGCAATACAATTTTTATTATCAAGTAATGTAGGCGAAATAGTAGTACTATTTATAGCAATACTAATAACCCCATGGCTTGGAAAAACATTTGGAATAGATATAAAATTAATAGAAGTACTTTTACCAATTCACATATTATGGATAAACCTAGTAACAGACTCGCTACCAGCACTAGCATTAGCATTTGACCCAGCAGAAGAAGATATAATGAACAGGGCCCCATTAGACAGCAAAAAAGGAATATTCACAAAAGGCATGAGCTGGAGAGTTATATATCAAGGCATTATGATAGGCTTAATTACACTAGCAGCATTTATTATAGGTTTAGCAACCCCAGAAGAAAAACTTCCAACCATGATAAAATATAACAACGAAATTATTTCAGCAAAAGAAATAGAAAACTTAAATGAAATACTTACAGATGGCGGAACATATGTATCAAAAGAAGAAACTAAAGTAGAAATAGGCCAGGCAATGGCATTCACAGTTTTAGCACTATCAGAACTAGTGCATGTATTTAATATTAGGAATAATAAACAATCAATATTTAAAACAAAAATTACAAATAACAAAAAATTACTATTAGCAGTAGGAGTATCAGCCATACTAATGATAATAATATTAATAGTACCAGCACTTCGACACATATTCAGCATACCAATTCTTCCAATAGGGAATATAATTGAAATAATACTACTAATATTTACCCCGCTTCTAGTAGTAGAAATAATGAAACTACTAAAACTAAACGGCAACAACTAAGTGTCCATTGGGGACGGTTACAAATGGGTAATCTGTCCCTTTTGGACACTTATTAGTTGTTCCTCTTATTTTACTAAACGTCTCCATTGCAGATTGCCACTAATTTAGAAATTTAGTTCTAAACAACATAAAAAAAGCATATAATATTAATATTATGATAAATATAAATAATATTTTAAGATGCTTTCCTAATAATGTTGTAAGAAAAATAGACGAATATTTTGTAAAAAACAATATAAACCTAAACTATTTAGAAGAAATACGTTTAAGAGTAAATAGAGCAATAATAATGAAATTAGGACAAGCAGAGATAATAATTGAATATAATGTAACATCAGAAGAAATATTAGAAATACTGCAACAAATATGTGATAATTCTATATACAGTTATCAAAATCAAATAGTAAACCGGCTATATTACTATAAAAGGAGGGCATAGAGTAGGAATTACAGGAAATACAGTTATAAAAGATGGCAAAGTACTTAATATATCATACATATCAAGTTTAAATTTCAGAATTGCAAAACAGATACTAGGAGCAAGTGATAAAATAATAAAATATGTAATAAATTCTGAAGAAAATAACATATATAGTACACTAATAGTATCTCCACCAGGAGTAGGAAAAACTACATTATTAAGAGATTTGATAAGAAGAATTAGTAATGGAATAGAAAGCTTACGCTTTAAAGGAATAAATGTAGGAGTAGTAGACGAAAGAGGAGAAATAGCCGCAATGTATAGAGGAATTCCACAAAACGACGTAGGAATAAGAACAGACATATTAGATGGTATAACAAAGCACTTAGGAATGACAATGCTAATTCGCTCAATGAGCCCAAAAGTAATAGTAGCAGACGAAATAGGAAACATGGAAGATGTAGAAGCGATAAGATACGGAATATGCTGTGGAATAAAAGGAATATTCACAGCACACGGAAGCTCTATAGAAGAGATAAAACTAAATCCAGCATTAAATAAATTAATAGAAAATTACTGCTTTGAAAGGATAATATTCTTAAGTGATAAGAAAGAAAAATGTGGAGTAGAGAAAATATATGGACTAAATAAAGAAGAAAAATTATATGTACAAATAAAGCCAGATGAAAGTATTTACAATTTTTAGAAAGTAATGTATAATACAATATGTAAACTTAAACAAGTTGTTTTTGAAAGGAGACAAATTATGCTAATTATTAATAAGTCACGGGATACAATAAAAAAGCATGTAATAGGGCTGATAATACAAATGCTATTGCTGGTATTGGACTGGTTTGTACAGCTATATTTCTTGCTATGCAAGCTTGGATAGCTGGAACAATAGCATATGCTGCAACCTGTATAGGAATTGCAATTAATATCGGTAGCTTTATAAACTTTTATCCTAAATTAAAGAATTAGATAGTAAGAGGAAATAAAATGACTGAAAACAAAGAATGTAAGAAGAAAGCAATAGCAATGATCATATTAGGAATAGTGCTTATAGTACTTGCATTAGCATTATTTGGCGCAGCAATAAATGGAAAGCTCATTACTTCAATTCTTTTGTTAATAATTGAGATAATTATTGGCTTATTATGTATGAGCTATGGACACTTTTATTTATAGTTATAAAAATTTTAAAAAGAATGGAAAATAATTTTTCCATTCTTTTTTGTTCTAAAACAAAATTTACCTGAATATAATTAATATAGAAAATATAAAAATCAAAACAAAAAGGACAAGGTAAGAATATGCAAATAATAAAATATTTAACATTAATATTAATTTTATCCTCGACAACATATATAGGAATACTAATTTCAAAAAAATATTTAAACAGAGTAAAAGATTTAAAAGAAATGAAAAATGCACTAAACATGTTTAGTACAAAAATAAAATTTACATATGAGCCAATTCCACAAACATTTAAAGAAATATCACAAAAAACAAAGCCAAATATATCAAACATTTTCAAAAATGTATGCGAAAAAATGAATACTGGGAACGTAGGAAAAGCGTGGGAAGAAGCATTAGAAGAATCAAATACAAATATGACGAAAGAAGATATAGAAGTACTGAAAAATTTAAGTAATCTACTAGGAAAAGTAGATATAGAAGGACAAGTAAATGAGGTAGAACTAGTAGAGAATTTTTTAGACACACAAATAGAACTCGCTGAAGAAGAAAAGCAAAAATACGTAAAAATGTATAAAACATTAGGGGTAACAATAGGACTAGCTGTAGTAATAATATTGATATAGAAGAGAGGTATACGTATATGGATATAAACTTATTATTCAAAATAGCAGCAATAGGAATACTAGTTGCTGTACTACACCAAGTGTTAGTAAGAGCAGGTCGCGAAGACCAAGCAATGATGACAACCTTAGCAGGTTTAGTAATAGTACTAACAATGGTAATAAAAGAAATAAGCACATTGTTTGACACAGTAAGAACAATATTTGGGTTGTAAATAACATATAAATTATTTAAAAATAAAAATATTATGTAGGGGTGATTATTAATCGCCCAGAGCTCCAACGAAATTGCTAAAATCAATATGCAAAATCAGGGCAAATTCTTTGAAGAGCGGACGATTGATAATCGCCCCTACACAACAATATTTAAAAATACATAATGAAAGAGGGGCAAAATGGACATTATAAAAATCATAGGAATACGGCTTAATTGCTTTAATTATAATAATAATTTTAAAACAATATAAGCCAGAATTTGTTATATATGTATCACTTATTGCAGGAGCCTTAATACTTGGACTTATACTTAGCAGAATATCTGGGGTAGTAGAACTTTTAACTAACCTTGCTAATAAAACTGCTATAAATAATCAGTTTTTAACATTGCTTATAAAAATAACAGGAATAGCATTTTTGACAGAATTTGCAGTAAGTATATGTAAGGACTCAGGAGAAACCGCAATTGCTAATAAAATGGATATGGGTGGAAAAGTAGTTATTGTTTCTATGTCTATTCCAATTATATCGGGGTTATTAGAGACGATAATTAAGGTGTTACCGTGACAGAGGTCGGAAGACAGAAGTCAGAAGTCGGAAAACAGAAATTTGAAAATTAGAAGCTAAAAGGTATGCTTTAGAATAATTATAAGGAAGCGCTACCTTCGGCAATTCATGCTTCAAAGAAATTACCTAAAAATCCGACCTCCGACATATGATTTATGACTTCTAACTTCCAAAAAAAGGAGTCTACAAATGAAAAAAATAATTCTAATATTTGCTCTAATTATATTTCTATTATTTCCAACTCTAACCTATGCAGAAGAAGTAAGCCAAGATGAAATTATTTCTTCACAAAAGGAAGTTTTAAATATTCCTAATTTCATAAATGAATCAAAAAAATATACAGAAGATGTATTTGGAAATGTAGATTATGGGCAACTTCTAAACTCAGCAATAACAGGAAATATAGATAATAAACTATTAGGCAAAAGTATATTAAATTTGATAGGAAAAGAAACTATTGTATCTATTAGAGTAATTGCAAGCATTATGGTAATAGTAATAATACATAGTGTACTAAAAAGTATAAGTGAAGGACTAGAAAACCAAGGAATTGCTCAAATAACATACTATGTTCAATACATATTAATAGTAACTTTAATAATGACAAATTTTGCAGATGTAGTTACTATGGTAAAAGATTCTATTAACAATTTAGTAAACTTTTCTAATTGTTTAGTGCCACTTCTTACTACATTAATGTTAAGCACTGGAAGTATAGCATCAGTAAATTTACTACAACCTATTTTACTATTTCTTATAACTTTTATAGAAAACTTTATAAATGCTGTAATAATTCCAATTGTATTAGTTTCAACATCACTTTCTATAGTATCAAAAATATCAGACAGAATACAACTAGACAAATTAGCGAAATTCTTTAAGTCTAGCGTGGTATGGGTATTAGGAGTAGTACTTACTTTATTTGTTGGTTTACTCTCACTAGAGGGAAGTCTTCGGAAGTACAGTAGATGGTATAACAGCAAAAACTACTAAGGCCGCAGTTGCAAATTTTATACCTGTTGTAGGAAAAATATTAGGAGATGCAGTAGATTCAGTAATAGGCGCTACAACAATACTAAAAAATGCAGTTGGTATAGTTGGGGTAATAGTAATACTAGGAATATGTATAATACCAATTATTAAACTGGTACTTTTAATGACAACATATTATATAGGTTCAGCCATTTGCCAGCCAATAGCAGACAAAAAAATAATAGATCTACTCTCACGGTATAGGAGATACTTTTAAAATTCTACTTGCAGTAATTACAACTGTATCAGTAATGCTAATATTAGGTGCAACACTAGTTATTAAAATATCGAATAGTGGTCTAATGTATAGATAGGAGAAAGAAAAATGGAATTTATAACTTCATGGGTTCAAGGAATAATTATAGCTGTAATAATTGGAACTATTATAGAAATGTTACTTCCAAATGGAAACAGTAAAAAATATATAAAAGTAGTAATAGGTGTATATATAGTATTTAACATAGTTTCACCAATTATAAGCAAATTTACTGGAAGTGAATTTAAATTAGATTCTGTTATAGATATAGATAAATATGAAGATAAAATTTCTAGTTATGAAATAGACACTAAAAATTTAGAAAATACTAATAGTTCTAATATAAAAGAA